>JBLMZU010000692.1:0-5631 GCA_050258995.1 Bacteroidota bacterium | reverse complement strand
GTCCGGCAATGGCAACTGGATAATATGCAGCTGCAAACAATGAAGCCGCGATGATGATCACGATCAGGATGATCTCCAGGAAGATTTTGTTGAACAGCACAAACCAATGCTGATGAGTTTCCAGCAGGATATGTTCATTTTCCCCCAGCAGGCCTTCGAGGTAGTTTGTCGCCATTTTCTTCTCCTATCTGTAATACGAGAACAACCGGGCAGGGTTATTTTATCATTCCCCAATGCGAGCCTCGGGAAATGAAGGTTTTTGGTGGGAGGCATCTCTAATGCAGTAGAAGGATCAGCATCGACGATCGCTGGATGGAACGATGCGAGGCGGGAGATTTATCGGCAGTCAAGGATTTTGTTCAGACGTATCAGCGGCATGTATATTGTCTGGCGCTCTCGATTTTAGACGATTCCAGTGAGGCGGAGGATGCGACACAGCAGTCAGTACTGGCAGCCTGCTCCGCGAGATTCTGCCGGTTCTCTCCACACCTGGGACTGTTTCCGTTAAAATTAGGCTATGCCCACCTATGACTTTGTCTGCAACCATTGCCACCAACGCTTCGACGCGTTCCTGACCTATGCCGAGTATGGGAAAAAGACTGTTGTCTGTCCACACTGCACCAGCACGGACGTGCGCCGGCGCATGACGAAGGTCCGTATTGCCAAATCGGAGGACGCGCGCATGGAATCCATGACGGATGATTTCTCCGGCTTCGAAGGACTCGAGGACGATCCCAAGGCCATGGGAAAGATGATGCGCAAGATGGGAAAAGAAATGGGGGAGGAACTGCCGCCGGAATTTGACGAGGTGGTGGACAGGCTGGAATCAGGTCAGAGTCCGGATGACATCGAAAAGGCCATCCCGGATCTGGGGAATGACACGGGCGGGGATGAATAATTCCTGTTGAGACGTAGCACTGCCGCGCTGCAACAGGAATTATCTTATAACATCCTCTCGATCACCGCCCGGTGTTCTGCAAAATGATCGCTCGTGTCGCCGATCACCCACAGTAACAAGGGGCGTTTTTCAGGGTCGTCCGGGTTGCGGGGTGCCATCAACTCGTCGAAGGACATGGCCTCCAGGCGGGTCATCACTTCATCGTAGGTCTGCCTGAGCTCATCCACCACCTCCTGGGTCGGACGGTTTCTGTTGCGCTCGAACAGCTCGGGATTGATCACTTCCATGTCCCAGCCGCGGGTGATCT
Organism: Bacteroidota bacterium; assembly: GCA_050258995.1. Lineage (GTDB taxonomy): Bacteria > Chloroflexota > Anaerolineae > Anaerolineales > Villigracilaceae > Defluviilinea. Next base: position 4,426 of record JBLMZU010000692.1, on the reverse strand, counting down.
CTTCGGGAAGATTCATCACCTCGTGGGCGGGACGCTTGTCGATATGATGGCCCATCATCGACCGCATCCATTCCGTGAGATGGGCCAGATTGTCCCTGGGCGACCAGCCGCCGGAATCAGGTGTGATCATCTGCTGCTCGTCCAGCCGGGCAACCACATCCATCAACAAGCCCCACTCGCGCCGGATCACAGCCATCAACTCACTTTTGTTTTCGGGAATCCATTCCTCTGTCATTTCTCTCTCCTCGATTATAGAAAAGTAGGTCAGGCTTACAGCCTGACGATTACCAGGGAAATTCACTCTTTGGTCGATTGCAAGCCTGCTCTATCGATCTATAAATTGATGACCCGGCCTTCCTCCAGCCTTTCCTTCTCCTGGTCCTTGCGCACAATATAAGCCTCTCCGCGCACCAGCATGGTTTTCTTCCCGTCCATTTTGATATACCCATCGTCACACACCAGAATGACCGGGTTGTCGTGGAAGAAATGGTAATCGCCCAGCCAGTCATCCAGCACAGACTGGCCATACGCATCCTTGGAATAATGAGCCAGAAAGTTGAACGGCGAGGCCTGCAGACCGGCGAAGAAATTCGTTTCCACCGTGTTCATATCCCGGGAGGTCAGGATGTTGGGTCCGCACACGACCATGCCGGCGCTCACGCCGACGACGGGCAGCCCGTTCTGAACCTTCTTTTTCAGGTACGGCATCACGCCGCTGGCATGCAGGCGATGGTTGAGCAAAAATGTGTTGCCCCCGGTGATATAAACCAGCGCGGACTCGCGGATGATATTCTCGATCTCCCGCTGGGGCATCAATTCTGCATTGATCTCGACCAGCTGCCCAAGACCTTCGAAGGCCTCCCGGTTCAATCCAAGCCATCTTTCGGCATATAACGAGGCCAGCGGCAGATAGGCGATGACAGGGTCGTCCTTATCTTCAAGATAAGGCCTGCTGGCTTCCACGACATGGCGCAGGTCATTTTCACCGGGCGTTGAGAAGAGATGTAGATTCACGATATCGGCTTCCTGGTTTCGAGATGATTGGAAACGGTAAATTCTGCCAGCTACCTATCCCTTGTCGTTTATAGAACAAGTGTACAGCGAATCAAATTGAAGCGCAAGGCGAGATCTACAGGGTTAGAATGATCGGCGCGTTCTTCGTGACGACGATCGTATGCTCGAATTGGGCGGCGATGGCCCGGTCCACGGTGCGCAGGGCCCAGCCATCCTTTTCCTCCACCACGCTTCCGATGCCCGTGGTCAGGAACGGCTCGATGGCCAGCACCAGCCCTTCGTTGAGGATGCGATCATCCTTTGGATTATAGAAGTTCAGGATTTCCTTTGGGTTCTCGTGCAGCCTACGCCCGATGCCATGCCCCGTCAGGTTGTAGATGACGTTGAATCCGCGCCGCCTCGCCTCGTTCTGGACCGTCCGGCCGATCTCGTTTAATGGATTTCCCGCCCTGGCTGTGGCAAGCGCTTTGTTCAACGTGGCCCTGGTTGCTTCGAGCAGCTTGTCCAAATGTCGGTCGCGTTTCGAGACGACCATCGAGGCGCCGGTGTCTGCATAGTAGCCATCCAGCTCCGCCGAAACATCGATATGGATCAGCTCGCCCTCACGCAGGAGATGTCCATTGGGGATCCCATGCGCAATGACCGGCGAGATGCTGATGCAGGTTGCACCCGGGAAGTTGTAACTCACCACCGGCGCCGACCGGGCGCCTTCCGCTTCCAGCAGCGCACGGCCGATCTCATCGAGCTCGCGCGTCGTCATCCCGGGGCGCGCCGCGTCCATCATCCTGCGCAATGTCTCCGCACAGAGGCGGCCGATCGCTTTTAAAGATTCGATATCCTTTTGAGAATCAGCGGTCATGTGCTTATAAGCTCCAGGATCTTTTCCCGCAAGCTGTCCTGCACCGTCTGCCAGTCTTTCCCGGCGTCCACCACCACCCAACGCCCGGGTTCCGCCTTCACCATCTCGAGATACCCGGCCCGGACTCGCTTGTGGAATTCGACGGTGTACGCGTCCAGCCGGTTCCACTCGTTATCCCTTTTCTTTCTTCCCAGCCCCACTTCCACATCCAGGTCGAGCAGAATGGTCAAATCCGGGACCAGCCCTCCCGTTGCATACTTCACCAGCGCGCGGACCTGATCCAGGTCCTGCTGGTGACCGTAGCCCTGATAGGCAATGGTCGAATCGTAGTAGCGGTCGGAGATGACGATCTCGCCGTTCGCCAGGCGCGGCTTGATGACCTGCTCCACGATCTGGGCGCGAGCCGCCTGGTAGAGCAGTGTCTCGGTGCGCGGGTGCATCTCCTGGTTCTTGAGATCGTGGATCACCTCGCGGATCTGCTCGCCGATCGATGTGCCGCCCGGCTCACGCGTCGGAAACACGCTGTAGTCCCTGCCGCGCAGGTAGTCCACGAGCTGAGAGAGGTGGGACGTCTTACCTGAGCCTTCAGGCCCTTCAAGTGTAATGAACAATGTTGAGGTTCCTTTTCAAATATTATAAATTTATTCGCCACAATTTATACACAAGTTTTTAAGTATCCTGTAATTTGCCAGGACTAGAATGACCCCGAGCAGGAAAATGGAGGTTTGGATGTCGTTGAAAAGAGTCGTTTATGCATTTTTTGTGATGATTGTGGCCGGGGTTTCGGCGTTGGTTGGGGCGTTTGCAGGTGGTACGGTGGTTTACCGCGCAGTCCAGAACCGCAGCAGTTTACCGGCGTCAATTCAACCGGCGATTCCGGCCAGCAACATTAATCCCAATCAAACCTTTACCCTGGATACAACCAATATTGAGACCTCGGTCACCCAGTCTGTGAAAAAAGTGGGGCCGGCGGTGGTCACTGTGGTGGGGACCATTCCCGGCCAGATAACCTTCTTCGGCCAGACCGGCGACCAGACCGTGAGCGGGACCGGATTCTTTGTCACCAATCAGGGCTACATTCTGACCAACAATCATGTGGTGGAAGGAACGAAGCAGGTCAATATTGTCCTGTCCGACGGGACCCAGCAATCCGCCACCATCGTGGGAACGGATCAATACTCAGACATCGCGGTTCTCAAAACGGATGGAAAGATCCCGGCGGTCGTCGCGCTTGGAAACTCGGACAAGCTTGAACCCGGCGAGTCGGTCATTGCCATTGGGTCGCCCCTGGGAGACTTTAAGAACACCGTCACCGTGGGCGTGGTCAGTGCCACGGGCCGCTCCATCGACACAGGCAAGGGCTACACCATCGAGAATTTGATCCAGACCGACGCGGCGATCAATCACGGCAATTCCGGCGGCCCGCTTGTGAATCTTGCCGGGGAGGTGATCGGCATCAATACTTTGATCGTCCGCGACACTGGCAGTGGAGATGTGGCGGAAGGCCTGGGTTTTGCCATCCCGATCAATACCGCGCAGGCCGTGGCGCAGCAGATCATCCAGAAGGGATACTTTGCCCGCCCGTACATGGGCATCAGCTTCCAGCCGATCAACCCCGATATCGCCGACCGTTATAACCTGCCAGCAAAATGGGGTGCCTACGTCACCCAGGTGGAAACCGGCGGGCCTGCCTCCCAGGCTGGCCTGCAGGGAAATGATATCATCACCCGCGTCGGTAATATTACGCTGGACGAAGCGCATTCTTATATCAATGCCTTGTTCACCTACAAACCGGGCGATACGATCCCCCTGACGATCATGCGCAATGGACAGGAAACGCAGTTGCAAGTGACACTCGGTGAAGCACAACATCAATAATTACTTCTCCTCCTGCAGAGAAAGAAAATCAACAAGGCCAGGCTTCCAACCTGGCCTTGTTGATTCCTGAAAGGCGATCAGATGTGCTCTGGTTTGTCAGTGAAGGGGAAAATAAACGGGCAAACAAGCCACTCTTTTACTTGTTTGCCCGTTTGCCGATTTACTTTTTATTCCCTGAAGATCCTTACATGCCTACGCGGCTCCTTGCCGTACGAATGGCTGACCAGCTCGGCGTTGCGTGCCATCTCATGCTGCAGCCTGCGCACGAGCGAGGGGCCGGGCGGCAGATCCACCCAGCGCTCGCCGTTCAGCACGGCAGTGATGGCCTGCTGGGTCTGGTCGCGGACCGCGTCCACATCCGAGGACATGAAGTGCTCGCCCTTCAGGTTGAACAGGTCGCCCAGAAACTGTTCCATCTGGCCAACCGTGGTGGAGCGCAGCACATAGATCGGCAGGCCGCGGCTTTCGGCGTCGACGATGGTCTGCTGGCGGTCGCGGTAGTAGGTGCGCAGGGTGACCAGCGCGTCGGCTTCGCTCGGGTCCTTGACCACGATGGCCGGCACACCGAGTCGCTTGGCTGCCTGCATGAGACGGTTGCGCGCCCCGCCATATTGATAAAACCCGACGGTCTGCACGACCCCGCGGACAGGCTCAAAAAGATGAGCGATGGGTGTG
>JBLMZU010000691.1:0-6436 GCA_050258995.1 Bacteroidota bacterium | reverse complement strand
AAGGCGGATGTGGTCCCCAATCCACAGGAACTGATCGCCAAGGGATTGGATGCCAGTCAATCTGCCAACATCGCGCGCCGTTCCTATGAGATCCTTGCTTCGCTGCCCGACGTATCCCATCAGACTGCCGAGCCGCCCATGCGCGAATACGTGGAGAGTTCCGGCTTTAGTGCCGGCCAGGTTTTCGGCATTCTTCGCGTGGCCGTCACCGGTCAAAAGGTAAGCCCGCCGTTGTTCGAAAGCATGGAGATCATTGGCAGGGAAAAAGTTTTAGACCGCCTGCAACATGCAATAACCAGCCTGGAAACTTTGTAGCCCGGCCTTCAACAAAAAGGTAAACAAACCCCTTGCCTGCAGAACGGGCAAGGGGTTTTATTTTCCGCGCTCTAAAAATAACAGATCGTCGGGGTACTCGTTTATACAATCGAATCAACCCTTGCAGCCTGCGGGGAGTAGGGCTGTAATTGAACCTGTTTCCGCCCCAGCTTCGTCCCTGGGTGGGAGAGCTGCCACTTGGGCTGGTGCGGTTTGCAAAGGATGTGACTATGAACAGAAAATTAATTTATCCGGTTACCTTGTTTGCCATTGTCATCGCTCTGGGACTGTTCGCCTTCGCGGGCATCTCTACGGCGAGTGCAGGACCCGCTGCGCAGGATACAGCGGCCGCGCCGACCATCCAGGACACGGTTAATCCGCCCGCAGTCACGCAGGTTATCCCTCCAGCCGTAAATGTCACTGCCGTGGTTCCGGTGACGGGAAATGACCAGGTGGGTCCAAATATCCTGACCCTCCTGTTCTATGGCTTCCTGGGCCTTCTGGCGATCGTTCTGCTGGTTGCGCTGTTTGCTTCCGCAAACCGTACCACTTACGTCCGCCGCGATGGCCCGCCGCCACCACCGGATGACCTGCCCTAGCAATTGGAAAGCAGAGAACAAAAAACTGCGTGCCGTAACAGGTACGCAGTTTTGTTTTTGAAGAATGAGACAAATCCCTTTTCTTCCATACAGTGATTCTATGAAAATCAGTCACTTTTATATTCAATTGAATAAGCGGGCAGCATGAGCCCTGAAATCAAAACATTAACTTCGCGCGATCGGATTCCCGCGTCACGCGGGATCATCTCCATCGCTTCCCGTGTGATCAGGATCTCACCGGCCGCGGCGATGTCCTCTCCAATTTTGGAGGCTAGGTTTACCGGATCGCCAAAACAATCTTCGCCTTCGAGGATGAGGAGCTTGCCATAATCGATGCCGCAGGCAATATAGATATCCAGGTCATCGGATGTCAGCAGGTTTGAGGCTGCGAATGCATGCTGCATGGCAATGGCAGCGTTGACCGCCAAAAGCGGATCGGGAAAGACGGCGAAGCAGTTGTCCGCTTCGTACTTGATCATCCTGCCACCATAGGATTTAACGATCGGCTCCGTGGTCAGCTGCATCCGCCTCACCATTGACAGATAATGGACAATTCCATACTTGCGTGTCAGCAGCGAGAACCCCGACATATCTAGGACAAAGACGGCGTACTCAGCCCCGTATTCAGCCCACAGGCTTTCCTCGATCTCACGGCGCTCCTCCAGGTTTTCCGTTTGCGTGTAGAGCAGGAGCTGGTCTTGAAATCTTTTTGATAAGGGTTTGCTTTCCATGATGCCTCTGCTTAAAATTCTCCTGCCTCATCTGCCATGCGGACAATCCGCGGCATGAACTTGCCGATCACCTCCACCAGGTCGCGTTGCGCAGCGATGATCGAATCGATCGGCTTATATGCCTGCGGAGATTCGTCCATGCCGCCGCCAAGGAGGGTCACACCCCGCTCCCGCAGATACTCATCCCGCTGGAGTCTGCTGATGGAGTTCAGTGCGGCCTTGCGGCTCATCAGACGGCCCGCGCCATGGGATGCGGACTCCAGCGCCTCGCTCACACCTCGTCCGCGGACCACATAACCGGCATCGCCCATCGAGCCTGGGATCACACCCAGGGTGCCGATGCTTGCCGGTGTTGCTCCTTTCCGGTGCACAATCACCTGCCTGCCATCCGGAAGTTTTTCGGCCCACGCAAAATTGTGGTGATTCTCCACGACGGTGGCCTCCTGCAGCCCGACCGCCTTTGCCACGCGGTGATGGATGACGTTGTGGTTGGCAGAGGCAAAGCGCCCTGCCAGTTCCATCGAGAGCCAGTATTCCTGTCCCTCCTCCGAGTCGAGAGAGAGCCAGGCCAGGTGGCGGATGCTTTTATCCAGGTCGGGATGCTTCTCCATGGCCAGCTTACTGTAGCGATCGGCGATCTTGAAACCAACGCTCCGCGATCCACTGTGAGACAGCAGCGCCAGATATTCGCCCGGCTGCAGTCCATACAGCGGCTCATACAGGCGGAAGGAACCCCACTCGACAAAATGGTTGCCCGTGCCACTGGTCCCGAGCTGCCGGACAGCATTGTCCTTCAAGGAGGCAAGCAGGCGGGTTGCCTCCCAGGCGGGGTCGTCGAGGACTTCATGATCGGCGCGCTGGCTGCCCTTCCATTGGGCGCCCATGCCAAAGGCAGTCTGTTCCTGCAGAGCCTCCTCGAACAGCCCCTTTTTCTGCCCCAGCAGGTGAGGAGAAACCTCGTACAGCGAGAGGCGCATCCTGCAGGCGATATCCACCCCAACCGCGTACGGGATGACCGCGTTCTCGGTTGCAAGCACTCCGCCAATCGGAAGCCCATAGCCTACATGCGCATCGGGCATCAGTGCGCCTGCCACGCTGACCGGGAGTCGCATGGCATTATCCATCTGGGCGACAGATCCATCATCGATATTTTCGCGGCCCCAGACCGGATACTGTAGAGGTGAGTCGCGCAGGCTCTCATCGGAGGGCAGCCCGGGCCGTGAGATGCGGATGCATTCGCGGGCCAACTCTGCCATCTGCCCGTCGGCAAGGAATGGCCCCGGGTTTTGGCGAACCGCATCCAGCCGCGCCAATATCGTCTCGCGGTCGAGACCTTGATCGGCCAGCTCGGCGCCGATCTTTTTGGCGATGCCGATGACCCTGCCATCGGGCCAGTGATGCAGCTTGAGGATCTTACCGGTGATTGTGTCCATTCTTTGCTCCTTGAATCATAGTCTCCATGTTGTCACTTTGTAAAGACGCTGTTCCGGCAGGCAAAGAAGGTTAAAGAAAAACAGTCACTCTTTCAAAGTGACTGTTTTAAGGAGACAGGGAAATATCTATGAAACAGTCAATTTGAAAACCATAAGGCGCGCAGACTCTTGCGCTATGCGATCTTGCGGTAGGGAGATTGACCGTTTCATGATCATCATTATAGCAAACATTTGTGATGTGTAAATGGCACGGGCATTGCTTCGATTATTTCGTTTTCTTTTGGATCTTGGACCAGGTGTCCTTCAGATTCACCGTCAGGTTAAACACCGGCATCTCGTCGGTCGAATCGGCGTCGGTGCAGAAATATCCGAGGCGCTCGAACTGGAATCGGTCACCCGGCTGCGTGCTGGCAAGGGACGGCTCGACAAATCCCTTAAGAACTGTCAGTGAATTTGGATTCAGCGCCTGGATAAATCCCTCTTCGCCTTCCTCGGGGTCCTCCTTGGTGAACAGGCGGTCATACATCCGGATCTCGGCTTCATGGGCGTGTGCCGCCGAGACCCAGTGAATGGTGGATTTGACCTTGCGTCCATCGGATGCATCGCCGCCGCGCGTGGACGGATCGTATGTGACATGAACTTCCACGATCTCGCCCGCATCGTTTTTGACAACATGCGTGCACTTGATGAAATAGGCATATCGCAGGCGGACCTCATTGCCCGGATACAAGCGGAAATACTTCGGTGGCGGCGTCTCGCGAAAGTCATCCTGCTCGATATAGAGAACCTTGGAGAACGGAAGCTTTCGTCGCCCGGCATTCGGGTCCTCGGGATTGTTGATTGCGTCCATCTCTTCGACGAGATCGTCCGGATAATTATCGATGATTACTTTCAGCGGCTTGAGGACTGCCATGCGGCGTGGTGAATGCTTGTTGAGATCATCACGCAGGATTTCCTCCAGGAAGGCAACATCCGCGATGATGCCCGCATTCGACGTGGCAACCGTCGAGATGCCCATGCGCTGGACAAATTCCACGATGGCCTCCGGCGTGTAGCCTCGGCGGCGCATCCCGCGCAGGGTGGGCATGCGCGGATCGTCCCAACCATTGACGTATCCCTCCTCAACCAGGCGGCGCAGCTTGCGTTTGCTCATCACCGTATAGTTCAGGTTCAAACGGGCAAACTCGATCTGACGAGGCTTCCAGACACCAAGCTGTTCAGGGAACCATTCATACAGGATACGGTGGTCCCGATATTCGAGCGAGCATAGGGAATGGGTGATCCCTTCCATGGAGTCGTTCTGCCCATGCGCCCAATCATACATCGGGTAGATCTTCCACTTTGAACCGGTGCGGTGGTGGGGCGGTCCCTGGAGGATCCGGTACATGACCGGGTCGCGCATGTTGAGATTGGGATGGGCCATGTCGATTTTGGCGCGCAGGACGCGGGATCCGTCCGGGAACTCGCCGTTCTTCATTCGCTCGAGCAGGTCCATATTCTCTTCCACATCCCGATCCCGCCAGGGGGAGTTTTTGCCCGGCTCGGTGAAGGTGCCGCGGTTGGCGCTTACTTCCTCCGGGGTCTGATCGTCCACATACGCCTTGCCCATGAGTATGAGTTTCTTCGCCCATTCATACAACAGATCGAAGTAATCAGAGGCATAAGTAACCTTAACCCATTCAATGCCGAGCCAGCGGGCATCCTCCATGATCGCGTCTACGAACTCGGTTTCCTCCTTGGTCGGGTTCGTATCGTCGAAGCGCAGGATCAATTCACCATTGTTCTCCTTGGCGACCAGGTAATCGATCATAAAAGCCTTGACGTGGCCAATGTGCAGATATCCGTTGGGCTCAGGGGGAAGCCGGGTGCGGACATAATTGTATCGACCTGTGCGCAGATCCTCCGCAACAGCCTCGCGGATAAAGTCAGTCGGTTTGCTGGTGGTATTCTCTTCGGTAGTCATATCAGTGCCTTGTCATGTTTTTTGTCTTTTGAGACCCGGGCCTCTCCCGATCCGGGAACAATTTATAGACGAACAGAGTCATCCCTTTATTATAACAAAGCGCAAAGTATAATTCACGTTGGAGGCATGAATGACCGAATCAAACCAAAAAACAACCACATTTCTGGGCACCTACTTTGACCGTGACACCGTACTGCGCCTCTCGCGCTGGGCTGACATCATCTCCTGGGTGGCTTTGACCCTCTATATTTTGTCCTGGCTGTTCTCGCTGACCATGTTCCTGGCGCAGTACTTCAGCGGGATGTATGGAGATAAGGGCGCCACATTTTTGACGGTTCTCAATATATTTTCGCCCTATCTCCTCCAGCCTCTCCCGGGCGTTTTCTACTTCTTTGGTCTGCAGGCAATTTCAAAGATCCTGCTGATCCTGCTGGACATGGAGGACAATACCCGCCGTGCAGCTCGTCAATAAACTAGACTTGCCTTGATTTCCATGGCGTGATACAATACCGCCCGCTGTAAAATTTTGGGCGATGGTGTAATGGCAACACGTCACGCTCTGGACGTGAAATTCGAGGTTCAAGTCCTTGTCGCCCAGCAAAGAGACTCAGATTTATAAGGTCTGAGTCTTTTGATTTTAAAATCTTAATCGGTTTCCCGATGAGATAGAAGCGGTCAGAACGAACAAGGACCGCGCTCCACCTCATAGGTATTGCCACCGCCGTGGGGGTTGTGGATTTTATCGCTTTCCAGCTTCAATTCCCTGCGCAGCCTGGTGGCAAACTCAGTGTGAAGGAAACCTGCATGGGACAGCGGCAATGGGTTGATTCACGCGCAGTTTTGTGACAATAAATTCATTCATCGCCCCGGCCTCGCAAGGTTTTTGGCCGTGCCGGGGAAGCGCAGTCCTGTTGGGATCAATCCCTGACGACAAAATTCATGGTCCTCATCGGCACATAAATCACTTTCATTATATTTTTTCCGGTAAGGGATTTGGCGACCACGGGCTGAGATTCTGCCAGCTGGCGGATGTCCACTTCTTGTGCCTGGTGGGGCACCTCCACGGTCCCGCGCAGTTTGCCATTCACCTGGATGGCGATCGTGACCAGCTCTTCCAGCTCGAGGCCGGGGTCATAAACGGGCCAGGAGGAAACGTGGACGCTGCCTCCGCCACCGGCAGCATGCCAGCAATGCTCGGCCGAGAACGGGGCGTAGGGCGCCAGGATTTGACAAAGGTTTCTCAGCTCCGGGCCTGCAATGCTCTCGTCCTGATCGGTTGAGTCAAGCAGGTCGTTGAGCGCATTCAGAGTCTCCATCATGTGGGCAATGGCGGTGTTGTACTTGAAGGACGCCGTATCCTCGGCTACATCCTTTCCCAGGCGGTTGATGGCAGCC
>JBLMZU010000690.1:0-8164 GCA_050258995.1 Bacteroidota bacterium | reverse complement strand
CCTGGTGGCACGATACCACCGGCTGGGCAGCCTGGTTCAACGTATCCGGCGGCGTGGGCAAGCCCGGAGGGCAGGTGGCAGCCATCTCCCGCGTCACCGAGCACATCGACCTGTTCACCGTTGGCTCGGATAGCCAAGTCTATTCTACCTGGTGGGATGCCACTGGCGGCTGGGCTGGTTGGTTCCTGCTCGGTTGATCGAATAACCTACACACGCCTGCACTGCACCAGAAGTGGTACAGTGCAGGCTTATCTGCGGTACCCCCTGCAGGTCGGTCTTGGCGGGAAACACTCATCTCCTTTCTCGGTAGTGGCTCTTTCTAAACAAAATTCTATCAATTGGCCGAGTCTTCTTTATTTCATATTGCCCTTGGCATCTCATGTGCGTCCATTGGCATCAGATTCCTGACTTTGCTACAGCCATGAATACTCTATGTTTTACCCTTGCCATGATTGATAAAACGTGTATAATCTAGGGCGCTCGAGGGAAAAAGTGTCCGTCTCCTTACGAGAGATGGACAACCTTTAACAAAGCAATATTCTAGTACATCTGGTGGTTGCAGTGGGAAGAGGCACCACATATGTGCACTAATACGCGGGCGTAGTACAGTGGTAGTACGTCTCCTTGCCAAGGAGAAGGTCGTGGGTTCGAATCCCATCGCCCGCTCAGTTCTTTAAAATGGCGTCGTGGCCAAGTGGTAAGGCAAGGGTCTGCAAAACCCTCACTCAGGGGTTCGAATCCCCTCGACGCCTCTAAAATTACAATTTTGATGACGCCGCGAGGCGTCTTTTTTATTATACTGTCATGGAATAGTGCTGGCGTTCAACTATAATCACTTTATTCTTAGCGTCGGTCACAGCATTCAGTTTAGAGCTGGGTTTAACAATGAAAATTCTGTACGTCGAAGACGAAATTGCCCATGTTATTCTCGTTCAGCGGACGCTTGAGGAGGGCGTTCAACAATCGTTCAAGCTGATCCATGCCGATACCATGGCTCGGGCTCTCAGCATCCTGAGCGCCGAGCCGGATATCGATCTCGTTTTAACTGATCTGCGGCTGCCCGACGGAACCGGGCTCGATTTGCTTCGCAAAATCCGTGAAAGCAAAAATGCACCTGCAGTTGTCCTGGTCACAGGACAGGGGGACCAGGAAGTGGCAGTGGCCGCGCTTAAAGCGGGCGCTGCCGACTATCTGGTCAAGCAAAGTGATTACCTGCTCCGTCTCCCGGTAGTCATTAGTAACGCCATTGCTCAGAACCGCCTTTTGATCGAACAGGAGGCGCTGCGCCAGGCAGAGGTGCGCTACCAATCCCTGGTCGAACATATCGCGCCTGTGGTGTTCATTGAGAAGATGGAGGAGGATTTCCCGCTTTACATCAGCCCCCGTATTGAGCAGCTGACCGGTTTCACTCCCGAAGAGTGGTATGCCAGGCGCAATATGTGGGCCAGTCTTCTACATCCCGAAGATCGGGAGAGAATCCTGGCCGCAGATGCCTATTCCTATCAAAATGGAACACGTTTCTTTGAAGAGTACAGGCTGATTAAGCGGGATGGGGGTATTGTCTGGGTCAAGGAAGATACAAATCTGATCCGCGACCAGCATGGCATCCCCTTGTACCGGCAGGGAATCCTGCTCGATATTACCGGGGAAGTGGAAAGCCTGGAGCTGATTCGAAAAAGCGAAGAACGGTTCCGCCGGATTTTCCATGCCTCTCCGATCGCCACGTGCGTCATCCGGGCCGGGGATGGCAAATTTATCGACGCCAACCAGTCCTATTTGAAGCTGGTAGGAAGAGCACTGCCCGAATTACTGGAGCCTGAGACACTTGATATTTGTCTGTGGAAGGGGGAAAAAGAGAGAATTGCCTTTCTTGGAGATCTGAAAAGGAATGAATCAATCCGAGGGATTGAATGCCAGGTTCAAAATTTACCGACGGGACCCCGGGATACGCTTGCCTACTGTGAATTGATCGAGCTCGGTGGCCAGGAATGCATCCTGGTGATGTTCTATGATGTAACTGAAGAAAAGAAGGCCCAAAAGGCCCTGGAGGCAGAACGGGATTTTGCCCTGCAGGTTTTGAATAATATGGGACAAGGGCTGACTGTTACTACACAGGAAGGAAGCTACCAGTATATCAACCCGGCATTTGCAAGCATGGTAGGCTACCCACCTGATGAAATCCTCGGTAAAAAACCGGCCAATTTTATTTCCGATCCCGATCAAAAGAACAGCCAAGGCAACGGGTCCTCCTCCAAGCCGGGCAGCAGCGCAGCGTATGAGACTCTACTTTTGCACAAGGATTCACATCCTGTCCCGGCGTTGATCACGGATGTGCCTCGTCAGAACAACGGGACAGTCAACGGGACAATCGCCGTCATCACAGATCTTACAGAGCGTAAAAAGACGGAAGAGGCGCTCGCCCGACAGGTAACGGAGCTGACTGTTCTTCATTCTGTGGCGATTGCCCAGGCAGAAAGCGAATCAGAAAGTGACGTCCTGGACAGGGTCACAAAAATCATCGGCGAGATCTACCAGGAGCTATGCGGCTTTCTCCTCCTAAATGACAAAGGAGACTGTCTCACCCCTCACCCATCCTACATCGGAGCCAGCCTGCCCGGATGGCAGGCCAGCTTCCCGATCTCGTACGGGATTACAGGCATGTCAGTCAGCCTGGATCGGATTATTCGGGCGGGCGATGTAAAACAGCAGGGGAAATATATTCCCATTGCGCCAGGGATTTGTTCCGAGTTGTGTATCCCGATCCGCGTAAACGGTCGGATAATCGGTGTATTGGATGTCGAAAGCGGGATGCCGGATGCATTTGGGGAAAACGATGAGCGTTTTCTTAATACCATCTCAAGCAGTGTTGGCACCGCACTCGAGAGGCTGCGCTTCTCCAAGGACGAACAGAGGCGTACGCAGGAACTGAATGCCCTGTACCAGGCAACCAAATCTCTTGCAAAGAGCCTTCAGCCGCAGGTGATCGCCGAGAACCTGATCGCGACCATGGATGAAGTTCTCGGATACGAATACGCATCCATCTTTATTCTTGATTCCAATGAACAGAAACTACTTCCCCTGGCTACCAGCAAAAAGATGCTGAATCAGAGCGTCTATGCAAAGGTTGACGAGCTACCCGGCCAGGGAACGGGTACCGTCGGCCAGGGAATTACAGGATGGGTGGCACAGCATGGACAGCCATTATGCTCGGGAGATGTGGATCGGGAACCGCGTTATGAGAGACTGCTCAAGGGCATAAAATCCGAGCTTTGTGTTCCGATGATCGCCAGAGGCAGGGTCATCGGTGTATTAAATGTCGAATCCACGGAGCCGGATGCTTTTGGCCCTCGTGATGAAAGCCTTTTAACAGCGCTGGCAAACTCAGCCGCGATCTCCCTCGAAAATGCCAGTCTGTACCAGGATGCATTGCAGGCAGCCGAGCGCCGGGCGGTACTGCACCGTATCAGCCAGGAAATTGTACGCTTCGGTCAGGATTTCGAGCAAATCTATATGGCCATCCATGAAGCTGCGGCGAAGTTGATGTCATGCGACATTTTTCTCATTTCGCTCAAGGACGAGTCAGTCAACGCAAATGTTTCAGTTTATACCGTCGAAGAGGGAAATCGATGTAAACCGCAGAGTACGCCCACCGATCGAGGGCTGGCTGCCACGGTGATCAACGAGGGGAAAAGCATCTCTTTGAGAAACGAATCAGAAATCGAAAGGCTGGGTGTGATTCGTTTTGGCTCGGAAAAGCGTGTCCACTCTGTGATAGCCGTCCCATTGAGGAGCAGCAGCCGGATCATTGGCATGATTTCAGCGCAGAGTTATGCCTCTTATGCATACGACCTGGAAGAACAGACACTGCTGGAAATGCTTGCCGCCCACGCTGCCACAGCCATCGAAAACGGACGGCTATTCGAGTCCGAACAGCGACGCCGCCAGGAGGCGGAAAATCTCCGTCAGGCAGCCACGGCCATCTCTTCCACACTCGACCCCGATCACGTCCTCACAGAGATCCTAAAGGCATTGAAAAAGGTCATCCATTATGACCACGCCAGCGTGTTCCTGCAGGAAGGTGAATGGCTGAGAATGGCCGTCTGCCAGGGTTTCCCGGTTGCAGAAAAGTGGATCGGCTCAAAATTCCCTGCCAGCGATGCTTTCTTTCAACAGATCAAGGACACGCATCAGCCGATCATTATCGAGGACGCACAAAAGGATCTGCGGTTTAAAAGCTGGGGCGATACATTTGATGTCCATGGCTGGATGACCGTCCCCCTGGTGACTCGCGGCCGGGTTTTGGGCTGCATCACTCTCGATCACTATAAGACCGGCGCATACAACCAGGGATTGCTTGAAACGGCAATGGCATTTGCCAACCAGGCAGCGGCAGCCCTGGAAAATGCGAGCTTGTTCCAGGAACAAAGCCGCCGGTCCAAGATCATCGAGGCACTGGCAGATATTGCCAACGAAATTGCGACCACACGGGATGTTCCGGCTGCCCTGGATCAGATCACACAACGGGCACTGGATCTACTGAACGCCAGCAATGTAGCAATCTACCTCGTTCAGGAAGATGGCGTGACCTTGAAGACAGTGAGTGCATTTGGGATTTACCGAAAGGAAATCCTGTCGCACACCCGGAAGATTGGGGAGGGGATGACCGGGAACGTATTTCTCAAAAGGAAACCTGAGATCATTAATGAAACCCGCAAAGATCCGCGCCGGGTGAGTATCCCAGGCACTCCGGATGACCAGGAAAGTTTGATGTCCTCTCCCCTGATCTTGCGAGGAAAGGCAATTGGTGTCATCAATGCCTGGAGGCTAAAGGAAAAAGGTTTATTTAACGAAACCGAACTGAACTTCCTGGTCGGGATTGCCCACCAGGTCTCCATCTGCATCGAATCGGGACGCCTGTTCCAGGAAACGGTGCGCCGGGCCCAGGAAGCATTTGCAATCGCTGAGGTGGGACGGGATATCTCCGGGACGCTGCAACTGGATGTTGTTCTGGAAAGGATCGTCTCCTACGCCATGAACCTGTTGAACTCCGAGACGAGCGCGGTCTTTCTCGCAGATGCGGCCACGTCCACCTTACGGGCAATTGCCACGCTGGGTAGGGACTCGGAAGAGCTGAAGAATCATTCGGTTCCCATCGGCAGCGGTATTCTAGGAAATATTGCCCAGCAAAATGTGGGCGAAATTGTGAACGACACGTTCAAAGATCCTCGGGCAATCACCGTACAGGGAACCCAGGACGATCCCTTTGAGCACATCATGGGTGTGCCCATTGTTCTCAAGGATAAACACACCGGCCTGCTTGCCATCTGGCGATCCGGGGTGGGAAACAACTTTACGCAGAGGGAGCTTGATTTCCTGACCAGCCTTGCTAGGCAGACGGCGGTTGCGATCGAGAATGCAAGGCTCTATGATGAAATCCAACGGCGGGTCAGGGAGCTGGAGATCATCAACCGGGTCTCGACCTCCATGCGAATTGCGCAATCCATGGACGAGATGCTGCCCATTCTATTGAACGAATCCACGGCTCTGCTGGATTCTCCGCATGGCTCCATTTGGATGTATTCACACACATCCGGTATGCTTGTTCAAAAGCTGGCTTATGGGTCTGCGACCAAGATCGCCCATTCTGCGCTCAGTCCCGTGGATGGGATCGTGGGCCGTACGTTCACCAGCGGAAGAAGATATATCACCGACGATCTCAAAAATGACCCGTTGTTATATGAGCCAAACCGGGAAAGCATACTTCCAGGCTTAAAAGGCATTTTTATTCCCATACAGTCCACTGCCGGTCCGGTCGGGGTACTAAACATCGCGGTCGACCAGAACAAACCATTAACGGAAGAGATCAACCTGCTCAGTATCCTTGCCGAGATCACCGGAAATTCCATCCATCGCGTTCAACTGTATGAACAGAGCCAGATGCAGGTTCGAAGGCTCACCACGCTGCGCGATATCGACGCCGCCATTACCTCCTCTTTCGATCTGCGGCTGACACTCAACATTTTGATGGATCAAACCATTAACCACCTGAACGTGGATGCGATGGAAATCGGTCTGTATCACCCGGATATTCAAAGCCTGACCTACCTGGCAAGTGCCGGTTTTCAGACCTCCAGCCCTACGCGGCCCCAGGTCCGTCTGGGCGAAGGCCTGGCAGGCCAGGTCATTGTGAGACAAACCATCCTGCATGTGACCGATCTCCAGAACGCTCCTGAGGCAAGGAACGAAATTCTGATCCGGCGTGAAGGGTTCGTGACCTATATTGGCCTTCCCTTGATCGTCAAGGGACAGATCAAAGGCGTCTTCGAGATCTATCACCGCTCACCGCTCTCTCCCACGCTCGATTGGATGGAGTTCCTGCACACGCTCGCCGGGCAGGCCGCCATTGCAATTGACAATTCCCAACTGTTCGAGAATCTGCAACGCTCGAACCAGGAGCTCAGACAGGCATACGATACCACCCTCGAAGGCTGGGCCCGGGCGCTGGAGCTCCGCGACCGGGAGACGGAGGGCCATACCCGCCGGGTGACAAAGTTGACCCTGGCACTTGCCAGGTATATGAGCGTAAGTGACAGGGAGATGGTGAATATCCATCGCGGGGTCCTTCTGCACGATATCGGAAAGATGGGAGTTCCGGACCGAATCCTCAATAAAACCGGCCAGCTGGATGATAAGGAATGGAAGGAGATGAAGAAGCATCCCGTATATGCCTACAATCTGCTTTCTCCGATCTCCTACCTGCGCGGTGCACTGGATATCCCCTACTGTCATCACGAGCATTGGGATGGCAGCGGGTATCCGCGCGGCTTGAAGGGCGAGCAAATCCCATTATCGGCACGCATCTTCTCGGTTATCGATGTCTGGGATGCCCTGTTATCCAACCGCCCCTATCGTGAGGCCTGGCCCCGGGAAAAGGTTGTCAGGCACATTCGGGAAATTTCCGGTACGGTGCTCGATCCAAATATCGTCGAAATCTTTCTCCAGATGCTGGAAAACGATCCGGATCATTTTTTGGTGTAGACCCATCTGATCTGCCTCACGCTCCCTGGTGAGCATTCGCGAGTTACAAATAAGCCGCCCCATGATTTCGGGCGGCTTATCATTTGATTTATTTGAAGTTACTTCGCTCGCAGGAATTTCCGCTTACCCACCTGCAGCACGCCTGGGTGTGGGAAAGCCAGGTCACCTCTTTCGACGGTTTCGCCATCCAGGCGGACACCCTTCTGGTCAAACAGCCGCCTCGCCTCGCTCCTGCTGGCGGCCATCTTTGCATCCAGGATGACATCCAGAACGGTCTGGCCGTTCTTCAGGTTGTATTCGGGCATTTCGTCCGGCACCTCCTTATGCTGGAAAGTGCGGATAAACGCCTCTTCGGCCTTCTGGGCATCCGCTTCGCCGTAAAAGATGCCGGTGATCTCCCGGGCAATCTTCATCTTTGCATCGCGTGGATGGATGGAGCCGGCGGCGATATCCTTTTCGAGCGCTTCGATCTCATGCGGTGACCAGCGCGTGGCGAGACGCATGTATTTCCCCATGGCCAGATCCGGGATGGACATCAACTTGCCATACATGTCCTCGGCATTGGTATTGATCGGCACGATGTTTCCCATCGACTTTGACATGCGCTGTAGGCCATCTGTCCCCGGCAGGATCCCGGTAATGATGCCGACAAGCGGCTTTTGGCCCATGGCCTCCTGCAGCTTACGACCTGCAACTATGATGTTGAAAAGCTGGTCGGAGCCGCCCACCTGGACATCTGTTTTCTGGGCAACCGCATCATACCCCTGCATCAGTGCATAAAAAGTTTCATGCAGGTAAATTGCCTCGCCTTTTTCGAGGCGCTTGGCAAAGTTCTCGCGCGCCAGAAACTGCTGCACCGTAAAGTTTTGTCCCAGGCGGATGAGATCGACCAGCGAAAGCTCGCTTAGCCATTCACCGTTGTAGCGAATCTTGGTTTTCTGCCGGTCGAGCACGCGGAAAGCCTGTTCGGCGTAGGTTTGTGCATTATGAGCCACCTGCTCCTGGGTCAGGATGGGACGAGCTTTGTTCTTGTCGGACGGATCGCCCACGCCGAGGCCGAGGCCCTGATCAAGTCGCGCGGCGGCAAGGTCACCGGCTCGGTCTCGAAGTCGACCAGCTACCTCGT
>JBLMZU010000689.1:0-20521 GCA_050258995.1 Bacteroidota bacterium | reverse complement strand
GATCGGCTTGTAATGCATGATCCAGCCAGCCACCCGGTGCAGCGCCGAGAAATCCACCTCGATCAGCTGGTCGATGAAGGGACGCTGGATCTTCACAACAATATCCTGAAATCCAGTCGATCCTGCATCTGCCGCTTGCAACCGGGCGCGGTGGACCTGTCCCAGCGAGGCGGCGGCAAGCGGCTCCGGCTCGAAGCGCTCGAACAGCTGGGAAAGCGGCGCGCCCAGCTCGGCCTCCGCAAGGTGCCGGATCGCTCCAAAGTCCTCGGGCGGCACTTCGTCCTGCAGACCGGAAAGCTCCTCGGTCACCTCCGGAGGCAGTACATCCAACCGGGAGGAGAGGAACTGTCCCACCTTGATCATCACCCCCCCCATGCGGATCGCCATGGAGCGAAACCGAATCGCCAGGTCACGCGAACGATTCGAGCGTGTCCGGCGTGCCAGGCTGCGAAGACCGATTTTCGGCAGGATGAGTTCCCAGTAAATAAAGCTCAAAATGGCGCGGGCAAAGAAAGTCAGGATATATAGGTATCGAGCACGCAGTCGTGGTTTCTGCATTTGAAGTGTCTCCTGGATCAGTGCATGGATTGTAACACCGGTAAAATGCGGCTGCACGTAAAATATCCGCCGCTCGATTTGTCTGGAGGAGAGAGAGCTGTGCTGTGGAGGAAGAATGTCATTCGAGCGAATTGTGGAAGCCCTGATCAAGCAGGCCCAGGAGCGCGGGGAATTCGACAACCTGCCCGGCAAAGGCAAGCCGATCGATCTGACGGCATATTTCGAGACGCCGGACGAGGTGCGGCTGGCACAATCTGTGTTGAAAAACGCGGGTATGACCTCGCCGGAAGTGCAGCTTCTGAAGGAGATTGCCGAGTTGCGGCAGCTGCACGAGGCTGTGACGAGTGAAGACAAAAAGCATGAGATCGGGAAAAAGATTCAGGAAAAGCAGATCGAGTTCAACCTGATGATGGAACGGCAGCAACGCCAGAGAAGTGCAAAATGAGGCCTGTCGAGCCGGGTTTGTGTTAATGTTGTGTTAAGCACCCGGGCATCCGCTTTACAAATCGCCTCTCCCCTGCTATACTTTTGGCCGTTGGATTTGACTTTCATGGTGCCTGGGCACCATTTGTTTACCGCTTGTCCATTATTGACTGAATGTTTTGGAATAATCTTATCGTTTCGAACGAATCCAGGTTCAGATCATAATGTGGCACTTTGTGAGAACAATCGCACGTGATTATCGGCGTCACCCCCGCGAGCAAGTCCGCGTGGGGCTTTTTAATTATACCCGACAGCGTCCCGGAGGTTGACTTACCCGGCGTTGGGTTTTTCAAACAAAACCTCGGGGACGCTTCAACAGAACATTAACCGCCATTTGGTGGAGAAATCATATTTTTTAATAAAGTGAGGATAATAAAACCTTGAGTAAGAACGGAAAACTGAAAATCATTCCCCTGGGTGGGCTAGGGGAAGTTGGCAAGAACATGACCGCCTACGAGTACAACAATCAGATCATGGTCGTGGATGCAGGCATCATGTTCCCGCACAACGATATGCTGGGGATCGATTACATCATCCCCGATTATGAGTATTTAAAGAAAAAGGCACACCAGGTTGCGGGGATCGTCATCACCCACGGTCACGAGGACCATATCGGGGCCATTCACCATCTCCTGAACGACATCCCTGTCCCGGTCTATGGCACCCCCCTGACCATGGGCCTGATCGAAGTCAAACTGGCGCGCAATAACGGTGCCAGCAAGGCCATGCTGAACACGGTGGAAGCCGGTTCAACCATCGAGGTCGGTCCCTTCAAGGTGGAGCTTTTCCACATCTGCCATTCCATCCCGGATGCTGTAGGGCTGGGGATCACCAGCCCGGCCGGATTGGTCGTTCACATGAGCGACTTCAAATTCGATCATACGCCTGTAGATGGTTGGCCTACTGACTACGCGAAGCTCGCCGAGTTCTCCCGGCGCGGCGTTGACCTGCTGCTCTCCGATTCGACCAATGCCGAAAGACCCGGCTGGACCCCGTCTGAGAAGGTCATCGGCCCCGCCCTGGATAAGGTCTTCGAACAGGCACACGGACGGATCATCGTGGCGACGTTTGCATCGCTGATCTCACGCATCCAGCAGGTGGCCGATGCCGCCGAAAAGCATGGGCGCAAGATGGCCCTGGCAGGCACGAGCATGATCGATAATGTCAAAATCGCTCGCAAGCTGGGATACCTGGATATTCCCGAAAACGTCCTGATCCCCCTGGAACAGGCCCTGCAGATGCAGGACCACAAAGTGGTCCTGATGTGCACCGGCTCGCAGGGAGAGCCATCCTCGATTGTAGGCCGTCTCTCGGCCGGAACGAACCGCCAGTTTGATTTGAAAATGAACGACACGGTGGTCCTCTCTTCACATCCCATCCCTGGAAACGAAGAGACGATCAGCAAGACCATCAACCGTCTGCTGCGCCGGGGAGCGAACGTCATTTATGACTCGGTCGCGCCGATCCATGTCTCGGGGCATGCCAGCCAGGAGGAGCAGAAATTGCTCCTGAACCTGATCAAGCCGAAGCACTTCCTCCCCATTCATGGAGAGCTGCGCCAGCTGCGCCGCCACGGACAACTGGCCGTCGAAGTGGGCATTCCCGAGGAGTGCGTGATCGTCGTCGAGAACGGGCAGATCGTCGAACTGTCCGGCGGACGGCTCAAGCTGGGCGAGCGCATCCCGGGTGGCTACGTCTTCGTGGATGGACAGTCCATCGGGGAGGTCGACTACGACATTATGCGTGAGCGTGAGAAGCTGGCCCGTAACGGCATCTTCCTGATCGACATCAGTGTGGACGATCTGAGCGGCCGCCTGCTGCACGATCCTGAGATCATCACCCGCGGCTTCGTCTCTCCCGATGAGGCCGAGAGACTGCTTCCCGAAGTCCGGCGCCGGATCATGGATGTGGTCAACGAAGGTGGATACGAAAACGAAAAGGATATTGCCAACGCGGTGAAATCCTATCTCTATGAAGAGACCAAGCGGCGTCCGATGGTGTTGGTCACCCTGAGCAAGGGTAGAACCGTCGGCATATAGATCCCCTCAAAATTAAGAACAGTCCCGCCTTTCGGCGGGACTGTTCGCTTTTATTGGTTCACATTCAAACTGATGAAGGTACCATCTGCAGTGTACGCTGGACCCAGCTTCCGGTATCCAAGGAAGATATATTTGGGCGAACCCGGAACGGTCACTTTCTTAAATTCATATACGCCCGGCACAGAAGCGGTCACGGACGTACCCGTGTAGGTGAATGTAATGGTAAATCCGTCCCTCTGGTCAATGGGAGCCGTATTATCCACTGTTTTATAGTTGTTATAGCTCATCATTTGGAGGATCTTTTCCTTGTTCACATTGCCGGCAGGGATGGCCATCAGCAGGCCATCGGAATTCAAGTCCTGCTTGGGATACACGCCAATCAAAAGATCCGCTTTATTGAGCTCGCGCAAGCTAACCTTTACTGTCACAGAGCCATCTTTTCCCGGCAGAGGAGCAAACAGGCCGTAAACGTTCGAGACAGAATTCCTGCCATCATCCTGAAAGTCCAGACTGCCATTGGCGGTCTCAAAGAAGTAAATTGGTTGCTGCCAGCAGCCATTTCCGAGGGGGACCGTCTCAACCACGGGATACGGCTGCCATAATGTACTGATGCAGCCCTGGGGCCAATCCGCGCCAAGGGGAACGGGTGCCACTGTCGCAGGCGGGGTATCGGTGGGCGGAAGCGGCGTGGACGTGGGATTTCCGGCTGGGACAGTATCTGTGGGGACCACGGTTGGGAGGGTTGTCGGCGTAAAGACCACGGCCGTTGGGGCGGACTGCATTTCGGTGGGAACCGCTGAGGTGCCCGACGGGGGCGTGGGCTTAACCGCCGTGAACTTATCCAGGTTGGAAATGACCGCCACCGCGACTGTACCGATGAGGGTAATGACCGCGACGATAATATTCGTATCCAATTTTTTAGATGGCTCATTGTTTGACATGACAACCCCGGTCCTTTTACAAATGAAATAGCAAACAAAAAATTTTCGGTTATTCTACGTCAAATCTCGGTCGTATTCAAGAGTAGTTCTTTTTTGACAGAAGAGTGGCGATCTGGCGGTCGATCCGGCCCATGGGATAATCGTCCAGCGCCTCGAGTGGAACCCATTTCAGGTTTTCTGCCTCCGTCAAGGCGGCCACTTCACGGCGATAGGCATACACTGTGACAGTGAAATGAGTGTACCCATGCTGGACAATGGCGAACGGTTCCACAGCCCGGGCGCCCTGCCGCATCTTTCTCAGCCGCAAGCCGTACCCCGTTTTCAATGCCTGATCCAGCCCCGAAAGAGGCTCGCCTTCGACGCGCCCATTGGGAAATTCCCACATGCCGCCAAGAAGTCCCTCCGGCGGGCGGCGGGCCAGTATGACGCAGTCATTCGTCTGGTTTAGGATTACACCGGCAGCGTGGATGTGATGCGGCACACTTTTTTTGGGGGATTTCAGCGGCCTCGCATCCTGAGTCCCATGCCGGCGCGCCTTGCACAATTTCATTACGGGACAGATCAGGCAGCGCGGATTTTTAGGAATACAGATGGTCGCGCCCAGGTCCATGAGCGCCTGGTTGTAATCGCCTGCATCCCGATTCGGTAAATATCCATCCGCCAGCTCCCAAAGCATCTTTTCGCCCCTGGGCGTGTCAACCGGCTCAAAGATATCAAAGAGGCGGGCATACACGCGCTTGATATTGCCGTCCAGTGCGGCGACAGGCATGCCGTAGGCGATCGAGGCGATGGCACCCAGCGTATAGCGCCCGATGCCGGGCAGCCGGGCCAGCTCCTCAAGACCACGCGGCAGTTCCCCACCGTATCTTTCGACAACGATCCCGGCAGCCTTGTGCAGGTTGCGGGCGCGGCTGTAATAGCCAAGCCCCTCCCAGGCATTCAAAACATCCTGTTCCGATGCATCGGCCAGGGCACGGACGGTTGGGAACAGTTCCATCCAATGTTCGAAATAAGGAATGACCGCTTCGACACGCGTCTGCTGCAGCATGATCTCCGAGACCCAGACGGCATACGGATCCACCGGCTGCCGGTCACGCCAGGGCAGGGAACGCTTGTTGTACCGGTACCAGCGCAGGAGTGTGGTAGATATGCGAGAGTTCATTCGAAAATAAAATCACGGAGCTACGCGCCGGAATGGCGGTATCTCCGTGTTCAAGTAGGTGGGCAGGGACCGGTGGGTTAGAATTGAAATCCGCCGCGGGCAGGGACAATCTTGTAGGAATAGTTCTTGACATAGTCGAACAACTTATCCTGCAGGAGTCCCCAATCGCTGGAGTCCATGATACGTCTCGCATGGGCGGCATTGTTGGCCAGCAATCCCACCTGGATCTGCGGGTAGGACCCGTAAATGGTGGCCCAGGCTTCTGCCGGCTGCAGCCCAAGACGCTGCACGCCAGGGATGAATTCACCGATGATGAACTCAAAATATTCCTGATCGCGTTCGCCCGCGATATCCCATGTCATTAAAACTTTTACTGTCATTTTTGCCTGTCAGTATTCTTTCAAGCCGTTGGCTTGAGCCGGCTTAGCTCTTTTGATAATCCAATACCACGACGTGCGTCTCTGAAGGAAGGCTGCTGCGGGATACTTTCAGGGAGGGCTGGGTCGCCGGTTTGGAAAGTCCCATTTCCTTGATGAACTTGTTTAACGAATCCAGGGGAAGTTGCGTGGCTGGTGTTGAATAGTGCATCGGGATGACCAGGTTTGGCTCGATCAGGCTGATTATCTCCGCCGCCTTGGCCGCGTTCAACCCATTCCCACCTCCCACCGGCACCAGGACCACGTTGACCGTGCCAAGAGACTCGATCTCCGACTGGGTCGGAGTCACATTCAAATCGCCCAGGTGCGCCACGGTAATGCCGTCATAATCGAAGACATAGACCGTGTTGCGCGGGGACGAATCACTGTTCTTGCCCTTTTTCTTGCCCGAGCTGGCGCTGTCGGATTGCACGCCCGTAATAAATACGCCGCCGATCTCAAACTCTCCGGGACCATCGATAATGTGCGAAACGCCTTTTACTGCATCCGTATGATTATGACCGGGCGCAGCGTGGCTGACCGTAACAATGTCTGATTTGAGCCGCAGCGTATCGTAACCGATGGATTTATTGTCGAATGGATCCGTCACCACGGTCGCAAAATTGCGTTCCATGAGCCGGAAACAGGAATGACCATACCAGGTAATTTCCATAACGTTTTATTGTCTCCAAAGGAGATATTATACCCGCTGTTTTACCCCCTCCCGAGCCTCCGCCAAGTCCAAAAGTCCAAAGTATGGAGGTATATCAATCTATTTATTGCCAGGCCTGGGGAGGGTGCCGAAGGCGGCGGGGATCAGGGCTCATTGGATCGCGATCCTGCCTTTCACCAGATCGTCCACAAACCGCCAGCGCCTGGTTTTTGAATAATCACCATTTTCCGGATAGAAGTATTGTTTGTAGTAGCTCCAGTTGTCGATGCCAAAATATTTGGAACTCTCACCATCCGCCAGCAGATACCTGTCGAGGCGGGCCCTGGCCCAGGAGGAAAGATCGTTTCCGCGCTCCCAGCCGACATACATGGCGACCGCCTCGGCAAAATCCTCGACGCGGTTGAAATTCCAATTCGAGCCGCTCGGCTTGTCGCCATAAAAATAGCCCGCTTGGTTGCAGCCTGGTTTGCGGCCGCGGCGCCCCGGCTGATCCTCCTGGTCAAACAACCCGGAATCGGACTGCCCGGCCAGGCGCTTCGCCAAGGAGAAGACCGGATTGGTATATCCACCGGTGTATTTCTCAAGCATCCGGGATAACTTCCAGCCATAGTTTGCATCCCAGGCATGTGCGAACTCATGGACCACCGTCCAGGCAGAAAAAGGCTGCTTGATCGAGAAACTGACGCGATGCGCAAGTGCCTCCCCTCCATGGCTGCCCAGGTCCTCCCGGTGAGCGGTCACACCCCCGGTGCATTCGCCTACCTTCTGCATTCCGCCCATGCAATCCGCAAAACAAATCAACGTATTATGCAGCCGGTCCAGATCCTCCTGCGACCAGGCCCCGGCCTCCCATGACCCGCTCCCATCGCCCCAATCCTTCTGGATCTCCACCCGGAACATCGATTTCAATTCATGCAGCTTCTCGCTCGCCTGCCGGTCATCAGATATATTCATACGTTCCTCCCTTGACAAGGAAGTCAGGCTGGATCACCGTGCGAAAAAAATGTCGTCAAGTCCCCTCCCTAGCGATGTGCCTTGACGCCCACCTGCTGGCACATATCCAGCACAGGACAGGTGGAACAGTGTGGAAGGCTGCCGGTGCAAATGTGTTTTCCAAAAGGTACGAGCAGGCGGTTGATCTCGATCCAGTAACGCCTGGGAAGCTTCGCTTCCAGCGCGACCATGGTCTTTTCCGGCGTCGGGGCAGACACGTAGCCCCAGCGGTTCGTCACCCGGTGGACGTGGACGTCCACGCTGATGAACGGCTCCCCGCAGGCGATCCCCAGGACAAGATGGGCGCATTTGGGCCCCACGCCCGAAAAGGATGTCAGAATATCTTCATCACAGGGGAGCTCGCCATTGAATTCATCCACCACGCGCTGTGCCAGCTCACGGATCTGGACAGCCTTGCGCTCGTGGAAGGTGGACTGCCGTATCAACGCGTCGATCTCCTGCACCGACAGACGGCTGATCTCCCCGGGCGTCCGCGCCTGCTCGAACAGCTTCCGCGCCACCGGGATCGTGACCTCGTCATACGTGCGGATCGAGATCATGCAGGCGACCAGCTGTTCGAACGTGGAATTGAACCCATCCTCGGCCAGCTCGAACATGGCAGCTTTTTTGAAGGACTGGATCGCTTTCTCGATCCGTTTTGCTGCTACGCGGAAATCGAATGGTTTTTTCTCCATACCGGTAAATTCCTCCAGAGGGAAGTATACAACGTAACAGACGTAGATGAGAACAAAAATCAGAATAAACCATTATCGGAGAATGATACATTTCAGACTTTCAAGAGGTTGTGACATATAATTTTTGCCAGCATCCAAAATCAATTAAAGGAAGATTCATGAAACAATCAATTCTTCTTCTGGCCGTAATCCTCGTTTCCTCCTGTGCCGCTCCACCGACAGCAATGCCTAATCCGGCACCCACTGCCACCTTGCCAGGTCCTGCAGATTCACCCAGTGCCACGGCGATGCTCACACCTGCCTCGTCAGGCATTCCCGCTGACACAATGCATCTTGAGCCGTTTGGAACGATCAATATAGATAAAACTGATATGGAATTTAACGATAATGGCTCCGGCAGCAACGTCGACTCGATTGCCTTTTGGGATGCCCCCGATCCAGGCGATTCCCTCATGATCGTTACTTCAAAAGGAAATGAAAGCACTGAAGTGTACCAATACCCGTTCACATCCGAGCTGACCACCATCTCATGCGGCAAGGAGTCAAACGGGGTCTGGGTGGACCAGGACCGGGACATTTTGTATATCACCGAAAGGAACGGCAGTAATGTCTGTGCGTTCGATCTGCCTTCCCTGAAAAAAAACGATGCCTTGAGCTTTACCACGGCCGCGAAAGGAAATTACAGCGAGCCCAACCTGGCCATGATTGTCCTCCCAAATGGCCAGCGGCGGATATACATCTCTTATGATGACAAGGTCTTTATCCATGATGCCGAGACGGGCAAAAGCCTGGGAGAGTTCCAGCCCAGCAAAGGTCTGGAGACCATGTATGGAGACGACGGTTACCAGGCGCTTTACATTCCTGATGAAAGCGGCAGAAGCGGCGTGTATCTTTACGATCCGGATGGGAACCCGGCCGGTGCGAATTTTGGCGGCCGCTCGATCTTCGACTCGGACGAGGAAGGCATCATTCTTTACAAATGTTTCCCGAGCGCCCTGGCAGATGACGGCGAAGGGCTGATCGTTGTCTCCGACCAGAAGGAGGACCTGACAGATTTTGAGGTCTTCAACAGAAAAACGAAGGAATACCTGGGAACCTTGAACATCAGCGGCGTCAACAATACGGATGGGATCGCAAGCACGCAGCAAAGCTCTCGTGATTATCCGTTGGGCCTTTTCACAGCGATCGACGATGACACGAGCGCCGTGGGCGTCGGGTGGCATACCATCTTTAAGAAGACAGGATTTTCCTGCGGCAGCTAAAGGCATGGAGCTCTAAAAGAATCAGAGCGATCAGGGATGCCGGAAACAGAAGCCCGGTTTCCAGCATCCCTGTATCCTTGTACGCAGCACTTTATTAGGGACCAATATAGGACTGCCGTCGTGATTCGAAGGCGTCGAAATAGTAGGTTCCGCGCGTCCCACTATCGACCCCGTACACGGCGCCGAGGCGCATGCTGTCGATGCGGCGTGTGTCATTGTCCACACCGGTCAGGAGGCCCTTCTGTGTGCCGTCGATCCAAAAGGTCAGGCCGCCGTTATTTGCTCCCGCCCCCGTTGCACCGATCCAGTCGATTTCAAGAACGTGAGGCGCATCGCTGATGGCCTGCCAGGGGATATCCTGCCAGGTGCCGCTGTCGTTGAGCAGGCCAAAGTTGACCTGATAGGCGCCGCTGTAGTAGCGGAACGCGCCCCGGATCACGGCAGTGGATGTACCGGCAAAACCGTTGAAAATATACTGGCTGTCTCCACTGACCATCGAAATGGAATTGGGGTCGAAATAGAAGCGCACCCGGTAACGCGGCTCGGCGCTCGGCGAGTCATCCCTGACATACATGACGTTATTGTCGTCGAGCAGCGCCTGCATCCCCCGGCTGCCCTTGAGAGCGGCAGCGCTACTGACGCTCAGATTGCCCGAATCGGTGACATTTGCCGTCCATGCGGAGAAATCACCCGCTTCAAAGCTGTCTGCAAAGATAAGATCTGCCGAGGAAGAAGTGGCGGTGACGGTCGGCGTCGGCGTGGGAGTGGGCGAAGAACCTGTCCCGGGCGTATTGGTTGGCGTACGGGTGGCTGTCGGGGATGGGTTGGAGATGCTGATCTCCCAGACCTTGCCGTCATTCTCCAGCCGGTTCGTGTTGTTGTCGACTCCGCGGCTCACAATATAGATGTTCCTGGCTGATTGATTCTGGCTGGCCGGAGCATATACCACATCTGAACGCAGGTTTGAGGTAGTGCCCATGAAGGAGAGACTATACGCCTGGAGAAGATTGCCAGATGTGCTGACCTCGCCCAGGTAGTTTTCGCTGCCCTGGGTGCTCACAATGTAGAGCGTTCCGGTATCCTGCCGGTAGTCGATCCCCTCCAGATCGTGGAAGCCCAGGGCGGCAGTATCAAAATGAGTCATCGCCCCATCGTCCCCGCCGCCAATGACGCCGTTCGAACCCAGGCTGAACTTGTACACCTCGCCATCGGTCCCACCCGCGATGAATAGCGTGTTATTGCCGTAGGCCACGTCCTCTGAATCACCAGCACCAAAAGTAGAGGTGCTGACCGAGGTGACCACATCATCAGAGGTGCAATACTTTCCGTCTGCTCCCAGACTTACTTCAAAGATCTTATGGGCATCATCATCCGAATAGAAAATGTGGTTGTTGGTCTCATTGATCGCCACCCCGGTCGGCTCCTTGGAGAAGTTGTTATAGATCAGGCTGGTCGTACCGGATTTGAATGTTGTACAGTTCCCGGCCTGGCTTCCCGAGAGTGTACTGATAAATACGTTGTAGCCTTTCCAATAAGCGGGGGGATTCCCGCTCACCGATTCTTCGATTTCAGAATCCGGGAGGAGGAACTGACCGGTGGCCGGCCAGTAATCGATCCCACCGGGATCCGGGCTGGGGTTGTTCCAGGAGGAGGTGTTAAAGGTCCGTACTTGCGACGCGGGGAACAGGGTCGTCCCAGCTGGAAGCGTTGCGGGAGCGACCAGGGAGAGCTCCACGATTTGTCCCGTGCTTTCTGCGGTTGCGCCGTCGGCCAGGAACAGGCTCATCTGGGCCGGATCGTCCGTCTGGTCCCCGCTCGGGGCGAAAGTCATCCCCTGCGGGTTTTTGAGGTCGAATGGTACCAGGTTGCGAATTCCGAGCAGATCTCCTGTCTGGCTCAATTCATAAAGATTCTTTTCCGCCGGGGCCATCACGTACAGATGTCCGCTCGTCGGATCGTAGGCGATCCCGCGCGGCGACGCCAGGTTCAGGTTGATCGAGGAGGCTGAAGCAGAGTCCAGGTCCCCTCTTGCTCCGGGCTGCAGGCGCACAATTTTGGGACCAGCTGCATCCAAAATAAATACTGTGCCGGTTTGATCCACGCTGATCCCCTGCGGGTCCCGTACCCCCCAGCTTCTGACATCGTGGCGGGTCAATGTAGCTGGATCCAGAGTCCCATCCGGTCCTTCTCGAAGCTCCAACAATTGACCTGACTCCACCTGGAAAAGGAGGAGACGCCCCACGGCCGGATCGTACGCCATGTTGATCGGGTTCCGCACCGCCGCGGTGAGACGCGTCACGCCCGCCGGATCGGCGACATGCGTCAGCTTGACCAGCTCGCCGGTGGAAGCAGCTGTTCCTTCCAGGATCTCAAAGGCATTGGCACGCGACGAAAAGGCGATCCCAACCGGGTTGGACAGACCGGTCCTGTCGCCTTCCCAAACCTGGACCTGCCAGATCACGGGTGAACTCTCCTGCGCCAGACCCGCCGGCACGCCCGGTATGGACAGAGTAAGAATTACAACGAGCACAACGATCGGAGCAAATAAACGAATCTTTTCCACCCCTGATTTCATACTCATAAATTTTCTTTTGAATTGTTTCATCTCTTTCTCCCAGGCCGGCCTGGTGGCCGGCATACCAATATAAGGATTTGCAGGCTGTGAGCATTGAGATGGTCTAATCTTCCGCGAAAGCCGTATGGACCACTGGCGATTATGTCATATCACCTAAGACGGGGCGAAATGAGATAGGTTACAAATCCACATGGCTTGCGCCGGCGATCGCGTTCCTCCTTTACATTTTTCCTGCCACGTTCGAGATGCTGTTTCGCATGTCAAAGGTAAGATAAAATGCTTTCTTTATCAGCTCCAAAGGATTCAAGATGCCCAAATCGAAAACCCTTCCGTATGTGGAAGCCATCTTTGCCGTTGTCGTCTGGGGAGCTTCCTTTATTGCGACCAAGGTCGCGCTCAGGGATATTTCACCGGTCAGCATCGTATGGCTGAGGTTTGCCATGGGCGTGATCATCCTGGGGATCGCAGTGGGTTTGCGGAAGCAATTCTCCCTGCTGGATAAGAGCGAGTGGCTGTATTTCGCGCTGCTGGGTTTCCTGGGTATCACGTTCCATCAGTGGCTCCAGTCCAATGCCTTACGAACATCGGAAGCCGGCACCACCGCCTGGATCGTTTCCACGACCCCGGTATTCATGGCGCTGCTGGGTTGGGTCGTATTGAAGGAAAAGCTTGGCTGGATTAAAACAGCCGGCATCCTGCTGGCATTTGTCGGCGTGCTGCTGGTCGTCTATGACGGGGATTTCAGCTCTCTCTCGCTGCGAGGCTTTGGTAAACCAGGAGACATCCTGATCCTGATCAGCGCGATCAACTGGGCGATATTTTCCGTCCTTTCGCGGCGCGGGTTGAAGACCCATCCGGCCACACTCATGATGTTTTACGTCATGACACTGGGCTGGGTGTTCACTTCCATTATATTCTTCACAACCGGGGATATTTCCGAGGTCGGCCGACTGACCTTGAACAGCTGGGTCGCGGTTGCCTTTTTGGGGGTCTTCTGTTCGGGGCTGGCCTACATCGCCTGGTACGACGCACTGAAAGCACTCTCCACGGCACAGACCGGGGTGTTCCTTTATATCGAGCCCCTGATCGCGGTCGTTGTGGCATTCTTTATCCTGGGGGAAGCAATTACCGCCGCTTCTCTGCTCGGAGGAGGGATCATTCTCCTGGGGGTCTGGCTGGTGAACAGGTCATGACCCGGAAATCCTGCTGCACGAATGCGACGGCCTGGCCGGGTCGCAAGGGATTGTGTTCTTTTAACTTTTGATGCCATGTGCCGCCCGTACTTGCCAAAAGAATCAGGAGTATAATCGAATCACTATACTCTCGCGAAATGGAGGCAAGATCATGGCTAGTGTAACGTTCGATAAAGTCTACAAGAGATTTGGGGAAGTGATCGCCGTCAACAACCTGAACATCGCTGTTGACGACAAGGAATTCCTTGTGCTTGTCGGTCCATCCGGCTGCGGCAAGACGACAGCTCTACGGTGCCTGGCCGGGCTCGAGGAAATCTCCGATGGAGAGATCCGGATCGGTGACCGGGTGGTCAACGATGTGGCTCCCAAAGACCGTGACATCGCCATGGTCTTCCAGTCCTACGCTCTCTATCCTCACCTTTCGGTCTATGACAACATGGCATTCGGCCTGAAGCTGCGAAAGGTGCCGAAGGAGGAGATCAAGCGCCGCGTGGGCGAAGCGGCCGACATCCTGGGCATTCGCGACCTGCTCGATCGCAAGCCCCGCCAACTCTCCGGCGGTCAGCGCCAGCGTGTGGCGGTGGGACGCGCCATCGTCCGCGAGCCGAAGGTCTTCCTCTTCGACGAGCCGCTCTCCAACCTGGACGCCAAGCTGCGCGTGGCCATGCGTGCCGAGATCAGCAAGCTGCACCAGCGCCTGCAGACCACGTTCATTTACGTGACCCACGACCAGATCGAAGCCATGACCATGGCCAGCCGCATCGCCGTGATCAACAAGGGTATTCTGCAGCAGCTCGACACCCCGCAGAATCTGTACGATCACCCGGCCAACCTGTTTGTGGCAGGCTTCATCGGCTCCCCCGCCATGAACTTCTTCCCCGGCAAGCTTCGCCAGGACAATGGCAAGCTGCTTGTGGATACTGGCGACTTCGTCGTGCCCATCCCGGCCAAGAAGGCTGCGCCCTTCGAAAAGGCTGTGGGCAGGGATATCATCTTCGGCATCCGCCCGGAGAACATCCATGACTCGGCCTTCATCCCACCCAACATCGATGCTGAGACCGTCCCGGTCAAAGTGGACGTGACCGAGTTGATGGGAAATGAAATCTTCCTCTACCTCGTCAGCGGCAAGAACACGTTCGTTTCCCGTGTCGATCCACGCTCCAGCCTGCGGGTCGGCCAGCAGGCCAATGTTGCCTTCGATATGGACAGCTTCCATATCTTCGACGCAGCCACCGAGGAAGCGCTCTACTAATTTTTCCCGGTTCAAATCCTCAGGCTGGTCAAATGACCAGCCTGATTTTTTTAATTTATTTCTACAGGATTCTCTCTGGAACATCCGCCAGAAACTACTCAAAGGAGAATTTTATTAACTCTAAAAAATTTAGAAACTGACTTTGTTAAAACTCTTGAAAATCTGGTGTTTTATGCTACACTTTGGCCGCTAGACGCTGACGATTTCCAACTCAGGGTACAACGTGTCTGCTTTCTATTGGCTTCCCACGAACCATAATGTTAGGAATTTTAACAAACACGCCGCGGTGGATCTTATTCGATTCGCCGGTAAAGGGCTGTCGCGTACCGACCTTGCAGAGGAAATGGGGTTAACACGTGCTGCACTTACCATCATTGTAAATGATCTTATAGGCCATGGCATTATTGTTGAAACAGAAAGCCGGACCACATCCAGTGGACGGCCGCCTGTTGTGCTTGAGATTAACCCGGCTCATGGATTGGTGGCAGCCATCGATATGGGCGCCATGCACCTCAGCGCAGCGCTGGGCGACTTTTCCGCCCGCATTCTCGAGGAGATCGAAGTTCCCTTCCGGATCGCCGCCGGACCCGAGCAATGCCTGAAGGAGGTGGACCGCGTTCTGAGGGAGCTTCTGGCGAGGCGCGGTCTGACGCCCTCCAATGTCGCAGGCATCGGCATTGGAGTACCGGGCCCGGTGATCGCCGACCAGGGGACCGTCATGGCACCCCCGATCATGCCAGGCTGGGATCGTTATCCCATCCGTACAACGCTACAGAAGGCGTGGAATACATCGGTCACCCTCAACAATGATGCCGAGCTCGGTGCGCTGGGCGAATGGGCTTATGGGGCGGGTCGAGGGGAAAGGAACCTGGCTTTTATCAAGGTGGGCAGCGGCATTGGGGCCGGCCTGATGATCAACCGCCAGATCTACGGCGGGACCACCGGATCGGCAGGTGAGATCGGCCATCTTACGATCGATGAGAACGGTCCGCTGTGTGCCTGCGGCAACCATGGCTGTCTGGAAGCTTTCGCGGGCGGTCATGCGATCGCAGCCCAGGCTGTCAGTCTCGTTGCATCAGGCAAGCGAACCCTGCTCTCAGAGAAAGACATCAATACCCTGACCGCCCAGGATGTGGCCGAAGCAGCGCGTCGCGGCGATCTTCCCGCCCAGGAAATCATCAAGCGTTCGGGGACGTACATCGGCATCGCCATCGCAGGCCTTATCAACCTTTTTAATCCCAGCACAGTCATTATTGGCGGCGGAGTATCCCAGGTGGGGGACCTGTTGACAACCCCCATTCGCCAGGCAGTACGTGAGCGCTCACTGCGTGCATCTGAACACGGTGTAAAGATCACCACCGCCATGCTCGGGCGGCGTTCCTCTTTAATTGGTGCTCTGGTGCAGGCAATTAATATCGCTCTCTATGAAGCGATCGAGCGAAAAAGCCCGGGTACCAGGACTCAATCTCTGGAAATAGATCAGGATACTGACTTTGGTGCAATGAAGGAGGTGATTGCCGACAACGAATAAGAAACATATAATCATCGCTGAGGAAATATCGTAAAAACAAATCAATTTTCATCCATCAGGAGAAGAGAAAAAAATGAAGAAAAACCTTTCCGTACTCTTTGGGCTTTTGCTGATTGGCAGCATGGTCCTTGCTGCTTGCGGCGGAAGCGCTGCAACCCAGGCACCGGCCCCTGCAGCCACCCAACCACCCGCTGCAACACAGGCGCCGGCCACGGAAGCCCCTGCGGCTACTGAAGCGGCCACCCAGGCACCCGCTGCTGAGGCCGTCGAAGTTACCATTTGGCATGGCTATCACACGGGCGGCTCAGAAGAGGCTGCTCTGACAAAGCTGGTCAACCAGTACCAGGCTGATCATCCCAATGTCAAAGTAAATCTTCTGGCAATCCCCTTTGATCAAATCTTCAACAAATACGAAACCGACACTGCTGCCGGTGGCGGCCCAGATATGTTCACCGCCCCGAATGACAGCCTCGGCAAGGAAGTCCGCGCCAGTGTTGTCGCCCCCATTGACGACCTGGTGAAGGGAAAACTGGACGGCTATACACAGGCCGGCATCAACGGTGTAACCGTGGATGGCAAGATGTATGCCGTCCCTGGCATCGCGAAGGCAGTCGCCCTTTATTACAATAAGGACACAGTCCCCACCCCGCCTGCAACCACCGATGACCTTATGAATCTGGTCAAATCCGGGAAGAAAATCGTCATCAACCAGAATGCGTACCACAACTATGGTTTCTGGGGCGCCTTCGGTGGCAAGTTGATGGATGATACCGGCAAGTGCGTCGCCGATCAGGGCGGTTTTGCGGATGCCCTTCAGTACCTGAAGGATCTCAAGGCTGCTGGTGCTTTGTTCGAAACCGATGGTGGCAAGGCCGATACAGAATTCCGCCAGGGCCAGGCTGACATGATCATCAACGGCCCGTGGGTCCTGGGCGATTACAAGAAGGACCTTGGCGATAAGCTGGGCGTAGCCCCGATGCCCGCCGGACCCGGCGGCCCCGCCACTCCGCTGGCTGGTATCGATGGTTGGTACATCAACCCCAACAGCGCCAACCAGCAGGCAGCTGTGGATCTGGCCCTGTATATCTTTGGCAAGGACGGCCTGGGCGAATACGCCAACACAGCCGGTGACCCGCCAGCTCGCAGCGACGTAACGATTACTGACCCACTGGTCAAAGATTTCGCCGATGCCGCTGCTGCCGGTTTCCCACGCCCTCAGTCTGCAGAATTTGACAATTACTGGGGCCCGTTTGGAGATGCCGTGACCGCGGTCATGGAAGGCAAAGCCACGCCGGCAGATGCTGTGAAGACCGCATGTGACACAATGAACAAGGCCAACAACAAGTAAGAGTCTTCAATTACCGGGGAACGCTATATGGTATATAGCGTTCCCCCCTCTATACTGGATCTCCTTGGTCCAGGAAAGAATCACTCGAGGTAGTATGGCAACATTGACAAAAGATGTTCCTTCCGAGACGAAGAAAGAAATCAGGAAAAAGCCATTTTGGAGAGGGCTCAGCCCTTATGTATATTTGTTACCTGCGTTCATAGTGATGGGGGTCATTACCTATTATCCAATGTTCTATGAAGCATGGATGTCTTTTACCGATTATGGTCTTAAGAATCTTCGCGTTAATTCGCCTCCACCGAATTTTGTTGGTCTGACCAACTATATTAAGATCCTGACCAACGATCTTGGGCTGTCATACTACAATTTCTGGCACATGCTCGGGTTCAACCTGTTTTGGACCTTTTCAAATGTCATCATCCATGTTGCGCTGGGGATTTTGATCGCCATTGTCTTAAATCAAAAAGGATTATGGTTTAAGGGCATCTACCGCGCAATCTACATTCTCCCGATTGTTCTACCCCAAATTATTATTGCGAATATTTTCCGGAATATGTTCGATCCGGATTATGGCGCAATTAATCAGGGTCTGGCAGCGATCGGGAAAATTTTCTTTGGACTCGGTCCTGCCGCCTTCCATATCCGTTGGATCGATCAGGTGGATTACCCCATCAGCTGGCTGCCTCTCACGCTTTCCTACTTTGCCCTGCTCATATGTAATGTATGGCTGGGCTGGCCATTCATGACCATCGTAGCCAGCGGTGCGCTGCAGAGCATCCCCAATGAGCTATACGAGGCAGCAACAATCGATGGAGCGAGCAAGTTACAGCAGGTTTGGCGGATCACTTTACCGTTATTGCGGCCCGCCATGATTCCGGCGGCAGTATATGGTCTTGTCGTAACATTTAATCTCTTCAGTCTGGTCTATTTCTTATCCGGAGGCGGACCGTTACGGCAGACCGAGATCCTCGTGACTCAGGCATACCGGCTCGTGAATGAACAGCGACTCTACGGTGTAGCCGCCGCATTCTGTGTTTACATCTTTATCATTCTGCTCGTCATGACCCTGATCACCAATGCAGTCAGTCGAGCGACGGAGAGTTACGATGCTTAGTCCCAAAAAACCTCCCTTTTCCACTCGCATCCGTTGGGCCCTCAATGGGCGGACCAGCTCTGGCGAGCGCGGACTGTCCTTTGGCTCTCAACTGCTCAGTCAACTGTTCCTGCTGCTGATGGCGGCGGTCGTTATTTATCCCATCCTTTGGGTGGTGAGCCTGTCTTTGGATCCGCGAAACGTCTCCCGTCCGACAAGTCTTCGCTTAAACCCGGCAGAGGGTGGGATCTCGATCCAATCCTATATTGACGTGATCAAGAAACCCACGCCAAACCCGGTCTCCCTGCCCCAGCTGATGTGGAACAGCTTCCGGCTCGCGACCCTCACTGGGATTGCATCCGTTATGGTGGGTGTGTTCGCCGCCTATGCCTTTTCCCGACTGGAGTTTAGGGGGCGCCAGATCTTGATGGTCGCAGTACTCACGGTGCTGATGTTGCCATCCATCGCCACCCTGCCGGCTCTGTTCGTCCTGCTCAACAAGATCCAATTCCATATAGGGGGAACTGTCTTCAATCTCCGCAATTCACTGGGAGGGGTGGGAGTGGCCGTTCTGTCCGGCCTGCTTCCTTTTGCGATCTGGAATATGAAAGGCTACCTCGACACCATCCCGAAAGAGCTGGAGCAGGCAGCATTGATCGACGGTTGCACGCCCATGTCGGCTTTCTTCCGGGTCACGCTGCCACTTTCCACGCCGGTTCTTGCCGTAACCTTCTTTCTCGGTTTCATGAGCACCTGGACGGAATTTGCCATCTCCTGGCTGTTCCTGACCAATCCCAAGGACTTCACCCTGATGATGGCGCTCTACAACATGGTGGGCCAGTATTCGGACAACACACCCTGGTCTCATTTCGCAGCCATGGCAATCATCATCGCTCTTCCCGTCACCATCGTTTACCTGCTCGTTCAGCGTTATTTCGTAGGCGGTCTGGCTGTCGGTGGTGTCAA
The DNA here is from genome assembly GCA_050258995.1 of Bacteroidota bacterium. Taxonomy (GTDB): domain Bacteria; phylum Chloroflexota; class Anaerolineae; order Anaerolineales; family Villigracilaceae; genus Defluviilinea. Next base: position 1,341 of record JBLMZU010000689.1, on the reverse strand, counting down.
AGGTTAATTTAAAGAAGATCCCTTTTGGGGCGGTCGCCAAACGACCGCCCTTTTTCTTATGATCAAACGCATCCGCCTTACCCTGCTCATCCTGTTTCTGATTTCCGCCTGCAGCCAGATCCAGCAGTTACCTTTCCCGACCCCCTCCCCCACGACAACCGCCCCACTTCCCACGCCAACCGTTGTGCAGGAAACACCTGTCCCCTGGTGGCAGGAAGCTGTCTTTTATGAGATATTTGTCCGCTCGTTCTCTGATTCCAACGGTGATGGGATTGGCGATTTGAATGGCGTTACTTCCAACCTTGATTATCTTCAAAATCTGGGAGTGAACGCCATCTGGCTCATGCCGGTTCATCCATCACCTTCCTACCATGGCTATGATGTATTGAATTACTATGCAATCAATCCTGATTATGGAACGATGGATGACTTCAAGCACTTGTTGAATGAAGCTCACAAGCGCAACATTCACGTTATCATCGATCTGGTTCTCAATCACACCTCGGACCAGCATCCTTTTTTTCAGGATGCCTTGCGCGGCCCACAGTCCAAGTATCGTGACTGGTATGTATGGTCCGATACAGATCAGGGGGTAGGCTGGCACCTTGCACCAGGTGATCAACCGGTCTACTACTACGGGCAATTTTGTGACTGCATGCCCGACCTGAACTATCGCAATCCAGAAGTCACTGCCCAGATGGAGAACGTCGCCAGATACTGGCTGGAAAAAGTTGGCGTGGATGGCTTCCGGCTCGACGCGGCAAAGCACCTGATCGAAGAAGGCAAGGTGATCGAAAACACCAAATCGACCCATGAATGGCTCAAAGGTTTTTTTAAGGCATACAAAGCAGATAACCCCAATGCCTACACGGTTGCCGAGGTCTTTGGCGCCGATGCCTCCCTTGCAAAGACCTACACCGGCAACCAGGTGGATCAGGTGTTCAACTTCGAGATCGCCAGCGGCATTCTTAACAGTGTAAATGGCGGCTCCAACTCGGGAATCAACAGCGCCCTCACATTTGCCCTTCAAGACCTTCCCCACGGAGAGTATGCCACTTTCCTCACGAACCACGATCAAAACCGAGTGATGAGCCAGGTGGTGGGCGATGTGGACAAGGCCAGGGTCGCCGCGGGGCTGCTGCTGACCGCGCCCGGCGTTCCATTCATCTATTATGGGGAGGAGATCGGCATGAGTGGGAGCAAACCGGATGAGCAAATCCGCACTCCCATGCAGTGGACCGCGGGGACGGGTGCAGGCTTTACCAGCGGCACGCCCTGGGAGCCTGTCAATTCAGATTACAGCAGCGTCAATGTCGCATCAGAGAGTGGCGACAGTACTTC
>JBLMZU010000688.1:0-9773 GCA_050258995.1 Bacteroidota bacterium | reverse complement strand
CTTGACTGCTTTCGCAAAGCCATCCTGGCTCAAATAGATGACGGGTTCAGCTGCTGCAGGGGCAGTCTGGGCAGTTCCCCCGATTTCCTTTTCTGCCAGGCGAGCGACCCAGGCTGCAGGTGTCATCACCCGCCAGTCGTGTCCATAGATGCCATAATGCTTTCCGCCAATCTCAAAATCTGCTTCTGGGAAGCGGCTGAGCTCAGCATAGCTCAGGATGCCAGCCCAGAAATCCGGGGCAGCACATGGGAAAAAGGTTAAAGCAAGTTTGGGTGTCGTCAGATATAGCTTGGCAACCTGGATAAAGATCAGGCTTTGTATGGGCGAGATGCCCTGATAGGTATCTGCGGCCATCCAGAACCGGAAGAGCAGGGCCACCTCATTTTCCCGCAGAGGTGCATGCTTCTCCAAATATCTTCGGGTGCTTTTTACAGCCGGGTCCAGCTTCTCGTTCCAGTCTCCCAATGATTGCAGCGGCAGCGACATCAGAAAACCCAGAGGCTGCCCATCCGTATCCCGCCAGATGGTCACGTTTTGGGGGTACTTCTGGAGCCAGTGGGTTGCAAACCCGGCAGCTTCTTTCCCTTCGTGTTGCGCCACCATCTGATGCAGGCCAGGAATATCACTCTTTTCCAGAGAATAGGGAACCAGGCTGCCTGCTACCTGCCAGTCGAAGAAGGAGCGGATGACTGCATTATCACGGTGCAGAAAAACGGTATCGAGCATCAGACGTTGTTGGACCAGGCCGCTGGTCTGGTTCAGGCGGTCGGTGTAGTATTTGCGGGCGCGATTGTGAAGTTCCACGTACCAATCTGGATTTCGCCAACGCAGGTCAGTCGCCAGGGTCTCGCGCGCCAGATCATGAGGAAAGAGGCCTTCGACGCTCGATTCGATAAAGGATAAATCTCTGAGCCACTCGAACAAACCGTGGACGCCTTCTGTAGCGATACCCGAAGCCGGCATATGCAGCATTTCGCCCAGTAAAGATTCTGTCGTCACACGCACCATGGAGCATGCCTCAAGAGCAGCCCGATGGGCAGGACTGGGTACCTGCTGTACGAAACGCTCCATCAAAGTCTTGATCACATCCGGCGACTCTTCCGGATGCAAGCCCACATGTCCGCGCTGAGCATACAGGTCTACCACCAGGGAGAGGGCAAGAGGGTGCCCGTGTGTAAAATCCAGGATGCCCTGTTGGTGATCTTCAGGAAGCCCACGTTTAATGAGAAAGACACGGCCTTCGTCCTGGCTGAGATTGCGCAATGAAATGACGCGCACCAGATCCTGCCAGCCGCTATCTGCCTGCCAGGCCGCATCAGGAGCGTGACGTCCGGCCAGTACCGTGAGGACGGTATCGGGAAGCTGAGGCAGGAAGGTGGTACGCAACCATGCATCCAAAGGAGTCAACGCCTCATAGGTATCGATCAGGATCACCGTGCGCTGGCGAGAAGCATCCAGGAGGCTTGGTATCGATTCACCATGCTGTTGGCCCAGCAGTCCGCCGAGCAACTTGACAAATGCATCCGGAGAAAGATCGATATTGCGTGCATCCAGATAAATGGGCCGCGCGCCACTGCGCTCGCTGACCAGCGTATATTCCTGGAGCAGCGTCGTTTTTCCGACACCGCCCGGACCAAAGATATGCAGGATGTTGAATGGGAGGTTCTCGGCGCGCAGAGCCGACTCAAAAACGGCGAGTTCTCCGTCACGCCCGACAAAGCGGTTATGACGTGCCTGCGTAAGACGATCTGCCAAACTGGGTGACATGAACTCTAAGATCTGAACACACTCGAGATGGTTTTATTTTACGACATTTCTACCAGGAGCAGGTAGATACAGTGCGAACATATTTTCAGTTCCACCCACACATTTGATCAAGTAACTGACCCCACATAACTTAAAGCTTGCGTAAATTGACATGTACGCGAGTAATATTACAGCATACCCAGAGCTGCAGATATTCATGATCAGTTTTTTGTGTATGAAATGTATCCTGAATTCAGTTTTTCAGATCTTTGTCCAGCATCCCCAAATCCACTGAAATGCCGTCAAATCTTTGAAGCTCCGCCTTTGCAGCTGGTGTTACTCCTCTACGAGAAAAGATAGCATAGTGCACCCGCCAGCCAGTCCCACCATCCGGTAAATTCTGCAACACCTTGGGCGTTTTCTTTTCGATAATTTCTCGAACAATCTGGCGGTCAATACCATCTGAACCCCATTTACACTCGCCTAATAAAAGTTGCTTCTCATGCCAATTTACTGCTACTACATCTGCCTGAACGGAGGCGCTCCAATGACTGCCAACCACTTCTGGCTCAAAAGGCAATTGACCCTTTTTGCCCCGAGCAACAACCCACTGGCGGGATAATTCCTCAAATGCAGTTTGCCCAACAAAGGCTCTCAATCCCTCTTTGATATGCGCCAAAATGCGATCCGGATCAAATGCTAAGGTATCATGAAACGGTGCCAAGAAGTGGAAATAGAATCGGAAATAAGGATCGCCCAGATGGTAACGGCCCATACGAGATTTATGCAATCCGCTGACAGGGATTGTGGCGGGTAAACGGCGCTCTACCAAATGAAGCTCTTGCAAGCGCGCTAGATATGAAGATAGATGCGCTTTTCCGATCAGGCTAGCATTACTAATATCGTTCAGCGTGTGAGCTCCCTGGCCAATTGCCTTTATTACCGCCAAATAAATATTGGGTTCTCGCACTTCGTCATAAAGCAAAAAGGCAGGCTCAGCCACAAACATGCTTCCAGGCGCAAGCATCACCTCGCGAATATTAGCTGTAAGGTTTCGCTTGGGATCTAGCCATTCAAGGTACGCTGGGACACCGCCTACAATTGCGTAAGCAGCCACACGTTCTTCGATAGACCATTCGGGCATAAATTCGTGCAAGTTTGAAAATCTGAGCGGTTGTAAATGCCACTGACCTGTCATCCTGCCAAAAAGCGGGGACTGATGTGACAAGAGTGTTTCCATTGTATGAACCTGGGAGCCGCATAATACCAATATTAGCTTCGAAGACTTAAAATGATTATCCCAGGCATGTTGTAATGCCGAGAGCATTGCTGGATCGGCTTCGGCGGCATATGGCAATTCGTCCAAAATTAAGATACTTTTTTGTCCGCCGATAAATGCAGCCAATGCATTCCAGACATCTGCCCAACTCTCAAAGATAGGAGCTTGGTTAACCGGCAGTCCTAATATAGCCGCATATAATTTGCGCCGTTGGAGGGCCGCTGGTTCTTTTTCTGCAGACCAGTAGATGGAAGGCAGCCCAGATTGACCAGACCAATACCGCAACAATGATGTCTTCCCCACTCTTCTGCGGCCATATATCAATATCATCTGTGCCGGGCCCGGATGTTGTCGGTCCAGCAAGCTGTCCAAAAATTCAAGCTCTTGATGGCGATCAATGAACATCGGATTCTCCTCAAATAAGCCACATGATAATTATTATAATCTATACGTGGCTAAATATCAACAAGATCAACATTCACGCGTTAATTCTTTGATGGTCAGCTGGCAATTGGAACAGGGAAAGTAATCTGCCTGGCTAGCCCGGTTTCCTAGACGGAATAGGACTACTGGGGTACCTGATCTGGCACGCCGGGACAGTAAAGGGCAGCAGAAGCTGGATAGTGTCCTGGGTGGACCAGGAAATCCATTTCCGCAAAGAAACATTATCTTACTTGTTTCAGCCGCCTAGGTTCGTTTACGAAATTTATACCCATATACCAGATTTACACCGCGCTGGGCAAATATTTGTTCATCTATAGCAACCAGTTAGTTAACAATGCGGAAAGATAAAGACCTATCCCAAACACAAAATGGTTCATCAAAGTGCGGGCCCTCGCTTGTAGAGGATTTGAAGTTTTTGATGCAGCAAATCCAAGTCCGAACGAAGGTTGCATAATGAAGAATGGCGCCAAGACTATGACAATACCAAAGATCGTTGCCGGAATCAGCATCGGATGCTGAAGCCAGCTACTGCCTGTGAACGCAATGAAGACGATGACAAACATGATACCGATCATGTAATGTGCGATCCATCCAACCATGCATTCTCTACTTTTGTGCGGCGCAGATCCAACATTGGAATGTCTAAAAATTCCTTGGGGCATATACAAAATCCAGCGCCCAACTAGACAAAAGTTTGATGGCGTAATCTTGAAGGCATACTTAAGAAACAATCCCCAAAGATCAAAAAAGAGGGTCGCGCCCAGTCCAATCAGGATCGTATTTATCAATAGGAAAACCATATTATTTACAAGTCACCCGTTTGTTGATTTTTGCCTGCGAATTCATTGTTAGATACGGGGTTCAGGTCCTTGGCAAGAGCAAATATCAGAGCACTCGTCCAAAAAGTCCCCGCATGGCCAACCCTTCGCATTATGCATCCAGTAATACCCATAGGAGATGCTATCACTTCTGCTATCACTTCATCCTGGTGCTATCACTTGTGATATTAACTATATCGGTCAAGTCGCACAAAAATGGTGCGCAAATTTGGGTTTTAAAAGCGGGGATCTTAACGACGCGTTGCAAGGAGCTACGAACGTGGAGGATACTTTGGCAGGTATTGGAAGACCCTGCGAGTGGTTTCCCTATTTTTGGCCACGTTGCTTCAGTGCAACAAATTCTGCAAGATCTATTTGCTCTAGCATTGTCAATCATTAATTGGCCCTGTATACTCAACGAAATTTTCGGCAGATTTCTTGGCATACATTTCGCGTCCTCGGTACCAGGCGGGTCAAAAACACAAGAATAGGAACTGAACGCCAACAGGAACATTTCGTAGGATACAATAAGTCAAGAGTAATTGCACTATCGTACATTTTAGAATCAAGTTTACTTAGTGGTGAATTATGAAATGTCCACAGTGCCAGTCATTGAACCCTGACCAGGCTAAGTTTTGTATGAATTGTGGGGGACGTTTAATTGCGCCAAGCCCAACTGATACTATTGAAACAAACCCTAATGGATTCAATCTTGATCGCTACTTACCGCGTGAGCTGGTAACAAAACTGGAATCAGCACGCGCCAGAAATTCTATGGTAGGGGAACGACGGATCATTACCATGCTGTTCTGTGATGTGAAGGGGTCTACAGCAGCGGCGGAAAAAGTCGACCCGGAGACCTGGACCGACATAATGAACAACGTGTTCGAGTATATGATCCGTCCAATCTACAAGTATGAGGGCTTGGTACCGAGATTGATGGGCGATGCCATCCTTGCATTTTTTGGTGCGCCGATTACTCACGAAGATGATCCGCAGCGGGCAGTATTAGCAGGGTTGGAAATCCAGTCAGGGATCCAACCGTTTGTTGAGGAGATTCGTCTCAAGCACGGTTTGGATTTAGGTCTGCGGGTTGGAATCAATACCGGGCTGGTCGTTGTCGGTGAAATCGGTTCAAACTTACGTATGGAATACACAGCAATCGGCGACGCCATCAATCTTGCTGCGCGAATGGAGCAGACGGCCGCCGTGGGTAGCATCCAGATCTCTGAAGAGACCTTTAGACTTGTTGCGCCGTTCTTCGATGTCGAGCCGTTAGGGGAAGTTGAAGTTAAAGGAAAATCTGCCCTTGTAAAAACGTACAGGGTTCTGCGAGCAAAATCCACTCCGGGCCAGCTGCGAGGATTGGAAGGCTTGTCATCGGCATTAGTCGCACGTGAAGCGCATCTGGCACTACTGAAAGAGTGTCTCCGCAATTTGGACGCGGGAATGGGGTCGATGATCGCTATAACAGGTGAGGCAGGACTGGGAAAATCAAGCCTCATTACAGAAGTGAAAAAGTCCGAAGAAGGAGCACACCATTCGTGGCTAAAAGGGGATTCGCTCTCCTATACTCATTCCACCAGCTACTATCCATGGCGGCAAATCATTCGCCAGTCAGTTGAAGCACAGGAGAATGATCTGCCGGCCGACGTCCGCCAGAAGTTAAGCTATTCATGCGATTGCTGTACACTGCCTGGCGGCGATATTCCTTTCCTGGAGGCGATGCTTGCGGTGGAAAGCGAAGAGAGCGCCAAGGTCGTAATGGGCTACCAGGGAGACGCGTTGACACGCCGAATGATCGATGCCACTCGTGGATTTCTCTGTGGTCTGGCAATGGCCAATCCCCGCGTAATTGTTTTCGATGACTTGCATTGGGCAGATGAAGCATCCTTGCAGCTATTACAGGCTGTGGCTGACTTGAGTACAAACCATCCCATCTTGTTTGTTTGTATGCTGCGCCCCGACCAGGATGCTGCCAGCTGGTCATCCATTCAGCAGATTGGTGAGAAGTTGAGGGAGAATTTTCACTCAATGACCCTTGCTCCGCTGCAGACTGAACAGACCAATACCTTACTCGAAAATTTGTTAGGTAGACAGGGATTGCCAGCCTTCATTCGGGACATCATCATTGCCAAGGCAGAGGGAAATCCTTTTTTCGTGGAAGAGATTATTCGTTCCTTGATTGAGACCAGGCAGATTGTCCGGGAAAACAGCCATTGGAGAGCGGTAAGCGATTCTGCGAACATCGCACTTCCAACTACATTGCGCGGCGTCCTGAGCGCCCGCATAGACCGCCTGCCTGAAATATCCAAATATGTGCTGCAAAATGCCGCTGTGGTGGGGCGTTCCTTTGATCTGCGGGTCCTCAGGCGATTGATCAGCCTGAATGGGGAGCTCAACACGCAGATCCAATATCTGATGGATGTCAGCTTGATCGAGTCCTGGCTCAACGAATATGCGTTTCGCCATGTCTTAATCCAGGAGTCGGCCTATGAATCGATCCTGCTTAAATCACGTGCCGGGCTTCATCGCCAGATTGGTGAAATTATGGAAGAACTTCACGCGGATCGCATCGAGGAATTCGCCCCCTTGCTGGCACATCACTTTTATGCTGCCCAGGATGGGCGTTCGCTTCAATACGACATCCTCTCAGGCGAGAAGGCAGCGAGGCTGTTTGCCAATGCTGAAGCGATAACCCATTTCCAGCGCGCGCTGGAAGTCGCCAGGCGACAAAACGCTGATCTAAACCAAATCCGCTATCTCTTTTCTGAATTAGGCAGGGTCCTGGAGCTTTCAGGTCGCTATACGGAGGCCCTGGAGAACTATGATGCCTGGCAGGAGTATGGCCGCTCACGCGGAGATCGTTCCATCGAGATGTCCGCCCTGATGGCGAAGGCGCCTCTGTATTCCATCTTTACGCCCCTGCACGACTCGGCCATGAGCGAGCGGCTGCTTGTTCAAGCTCTTGAGATTTCACAGGAAATTGGCGACCGCGCCGCACAGGCGCGTTTATCCTGGAATCTGATGCTGAATTACCTGTTTGCGAAACAACTGGACCAGGCATTAGAGCATGGAGAGCGGGCGCTGAGCCTGGCGCGCGGATCGGAGGATCGTGAGCAGTTGGCCTACGTGTTAAATGATCTTTGCCGGCTGTACACGTGCCGGGGGGAATTCGAAAAGGCCTATGGGGTGATTGAGGAAGCGAGAGCATTGTGGCGTTCCCTAGATAATGAAGTAATGTTGGCAGACAGCCTTGGCTCGGAAGCGGAAGCACGTTTCAACGCAGGACAGTTCGAGCGCTCTATCCAACGCAGCAGAGAGGCGCTGCAAATCACGGAAAGAATCGAAAACTATTGGGGCCAGTCGTATGACAAGATGCTGATGTCATTCGTACTCCTCGAACGAGCAGATCTTGGTCAGGGGATTCAGCTTGCAGAACAGAGTATTCAGCTGGCGGATCGTGCCGGCCTGATCGCCAGCGCGATCGGCCTGCGCTCAGAGCTTGCCTGGATTTACTCCTACTGTGGCGCCTTACAAAAGGGATTGGAAGTTGTTGACGTCGCCTTTCAGGTTGCAGAGACAAGACAACCTGCCTGGAAAGCATTCCCCCAGGCTGCAAAAACCCGAATGTATCTGCTGCAGGGTGATATTCAGTCCGCTCTGGAAACCGCGGGAGAACGACTGCTGGAACCGATTTCGATCCCCTATGCGCGCTATACCATCTTTCTCTCGCTCGCGAATGTGGAATTGGCCATCTCAAAAGGCGAATATGAATTTGCGCTTGACTTAGCCGAAGCTTTATTGAAGGAAGTTTTTCCCTTGACTCATGTAGATGTTCCTGATGTCCTGCACTGGAAGGGACTGGCCTTGCTTGGATTGGGACGAATCGATGAATCCTACCAGACATTAACAGAGGCTCGCGTACTCGCTGAAGAATCTGGCTGCAACCTTCAGCTTTGGTACATTTTGCAGATGTTGGCCGATATCGATGCAGAGCAGGGACACCCCGAGGAGGCTGCCGCGAAACGGCAGGCAGCTCTACAGATTGTTGAACGGATTGCGGAATCACTGCATGAGATAAGCTTAGATGATGTGTTCCTCAACCAGCCTCGTATCCAGAGGTTGAGGGGTTGGATACACAGGAGATAAGAATGTCCATGGAAACCATTAAGAATGGCGCCTCACGTGATCGGGAATTCCCTCACGGAGAGGATGGAGAATTGGACCAAGGGAATACTCTGATTTTTTGGCGGCAAATAGACGTTCCTAAAATACGATGCTGCATCGCATTGCTTCCCTCCTGAAGATACGAGCCAATGAAGGGCGGCTTGCACTGCTGGTCGCCGTCCTATTCGCTTGCATCCAGGCCGGGCAGGGGATGGGCGAGAACTCGGCGTCTGCCTTGTTCCTGCTGCGCTTCGGTGTGGATTTCCTGCCCTATATGTACATCTTCCTAGGGGTGCTCACCTTCATTACGACTCTCGCATACGCCGGTGCTCTGGGTCGATTTGACAAAGGGAGATTCTTTACCTGGATGATCGCCGGATGCATCGGCTTGCTCCTCCTTGAGCGCCTTGCCATCTTTTGGCCGAGACCTTTCCTGTATCCTGTTTTGTGGTTGAGCATTAGCGGCATGGGTATGATCCTGGGAACGTTTGTCTGGAATGTCGCCGGAGAAGTATGCGATGCACGCCAGGCAAAAAGGCTCTTCCCGCTATTTACCAGCGCCGGGATCCTGGGCAGTGTGGTCGGGAATGCGGTGACAGGCAGGATCGCCAAGATGTTTGGCACAGATAATCTATTGATTTTATACGCGCTTCTACTTGGCATTGCCCTCTATCTGACCCGCTTAATCGCTCGTGACTACTTCCACAGGGATCGGTCCTTCAGAGAAAAAACCAGTCTCTGGAAAGACATGCAGGCCGGTTTTGAATATGTGCGCCGCTCACCGCTGATGCAGTTGATCGCCTATTCTTCCATTTTGTTCTCGGTGCTTTTCTTTTCGGTCTCGTTTCCATTCAATAAAGTAGTGACTGCCTCCTTTTCTGATGAGGCCAGTGTGGCGGGTTTTTTTGGTCTGTTCAACAGCATTACCACGGCCGCCACATTTCTGATTTCCCTGTTCCTCGCTAGCCGCATTTACACCCGCCTTGGCATTGTCAATGCTGTATTTGTGATGCCATTTACATATATGTTTTGTTTCCTGGTTTTTGCAACCCGCTACGAGTTAACCGGAGCGACAATTGCACGTTTCGCGCAACTGGTGATTCTCTCCGGAATCGTTGGTACGGCCTGGAATGCGCTGTTCAATGTTGTCCCATCTCAAAAACGTGGGCAGGTATTGGCCTTCAATAACGGCGTTCCCTCGCAAGTTGGAGTTGTGCTTTCCGGTGTGTTATTGATCTTTGCAGAAAAGGCGCTGAGCGTGCAGCAAATTTTCGTCACAGGTGGCTTGCTTGCCCTCATTTGTGGCGTTTTAATCT
>JBLMZU010000687.1:0-6248 GCA_050258995.1 Bacteroidota bacterium | reverse complement strand
GACCACCGGTGGACCCGGCCTGGTATTCCGCGTCCAGGTGCCGCGGCAGGATCCAATTGAAGTTCCTTCTCTGATCAACGTTTATCCCAGCGCCGACCTACAGGAACGCGAAGCCTGGGATTTGTTTGGCATCAAATTCACCGGCCATCCCGACCTGCGCCGTATCCTGATGTGGGAAGGCTATGAGGGCCACCCGCTGCGCAAGGACTGGAAGGAACCCTTCTACGAAGAGGACTTCAAGCCCTTCAAGAGCCGCTGGCCGGACGGCAAGTTCTACATGGCCGAAGAGAAGAACCCTCTCAAGGATAATCTTAAGTTCCCTGAAAACTTCGACCCCGAGAAATGGATTCCCGAGGCGGATGAAATGCTTTATAGCGCCCTCAAGCGCTACACGGTCCAGAGCGAGGACGGCATGAGTACCGACCGCATTGTCGTCAACATGGGACCGCAGCACCCGTCCACGCATGGAGTCTTCCGCGCCGCCCTGACACTGGACGGCGAGACCATCGTAGGACTCAAGCCGGTGGTCGGGTACCTGCACCGCAACCATGACAAGATCGGTGAGCGCAACACCTTCCTGCAGAACATGCCGTTCACCGACCGCCTGGATTACTTCAACTCGATGAGCAACAACCTCGGGTATGCCATCACTGTCGAAAAGCTGATGAAGATCCCCGTGGCGGAACGCGCCGATTACATCCGGGTTATCATGGCCGAGCTCAGCCGTATCCAGAACCACCTCGTCTTCATCGGCATGCTGCTCAACGACCTGGGCGCCATGTACACCCCTGCCCTGTATGCCTTTGAGGAACGCGAGCTGATCCTGGACATCTTCGAAGCCGTGGCCGGCTCGCGCATGATGTGCAATTATCTGCGCTTCGGCGGTGTGGTCCGCGATGTGCCTGAGGATGTGATGCAGAAGATCAAGGACCTGGTCTTCGACCGCCTGCAGGCCAAGACCGATGAGATGGACCGCCTGCTGAGCGAGAACGAAGTGCTGGTCGCCCGCTTGAAGGGCATCCGGGTCCTGGATGGAGAGACCGCCATCAAGTTTGGTGTGACCGGACCTGTGCTGCGGGCCGCGGGCGTCCCCTATGACCTGCGCCGCGCCGACCCCTACTCGGTCTACGACCGCTTCGATTTCGACGTGGCAGTCCGCCCCAACGGCGACATGTTCGATAACTACATCATCCGTATCGATGAGATCCGCCAGTCGCTGCGAATCCTGGAGCAGGCCGTCAAGACGATCCCCGGCGGGCCGATCAACTCGCAGAAGCCGCAGTACCAGGTCCGCGTTCCGGCGGGTGAGTCCTACGGGCGGATCGAATCGCCAAAGGGTGAGCTGGCCTTCTATGTCGTTTCGAACGGCAAGCCCAATCCCTGGCGCTACCATGTACGACCGGCGTCCTTCGTCAACATCACGGCCCTCGAGCAGATGTGCGTCGGCACCAAGATCGCAGACTTCGTCGCGCTGCTCGGCATGCTCGATATCGTAATGGGCGAGCTGGATAGATAGGTACCAGGTGCGATGTGTCGGGTGTCAGGTTTTCTGACACATCTGACACCGGACGCCTGACACAGGAGAACCTAAGATATGTACGGAAAAGGTATTCTTAAAGGATTGAGTGTTACCGCAAAGCGATTCTGGAACACGTATGTCGACGATATCGCCTGGATGGTACGCGGCAAGAAACGCTATAACAGTGCGGAAGGCATCGCCCATCGCTCGAGCTCGAAAACGCGCGGTATTTTCACCGTCCAATACCCGGAAGAGCGTCTCCTCCAGCCGGAAGAGTCGCGCTACCTGCCCTTCCTCGTCTACGATGACGCACCGGAAGGCAAGAAGGAAGTACGCTGCACCTCCTGCGGCATCTGCGCCAAGGTCTGCCCGCCGCAGTGCATCTGGATCGTGCGCTCCAACGACCCCACAACCGGCAAGCCGATCCCCGAGCCGACCGAGTTCTACATCGACGGCGATATATGCATGAACTGCGGTTTCTGCGCCGAGTATTGCCCGTTCGACGCGATCATCATGGACCACGATTTCGAGATCGCCTCCTACACGCGCAATGTGTACAACATGGAGAAGTTATTGAAACCGGCCTCTTATTACAAGAGCATCCGCCCGGAGAACTACGAGCGCAACGAGGCGGAGCGCAAGGCCAAGGAGGCCGCGAAGGAAGCGGCAAGAGCAGCAAAAGCGGCTGGAGCAGCAGCGGCGCCGGCTACACCGGCGAATACATAAACAAGCACACATGGGGGCAGGGAAACATGTTTACATGTATACCTCTTTCCCTGTCCACCTTTACACAGGAAACTGAATGACAACAATCACAAAAGAAGCAGTATTAGCCGCATTAAGCAGAGTCCAGGAACCCGAGCTTCACCAGGATCTGGTAACCCTGAACATGGTCCGCGCCCTGGAGATCACGGGCGACCAGGTCTTTTTCACGATCATGCTCACCACCCCGGCCTGCCCTCTGCGCACGCAGATCGAAAAAGAGGCGCGCCAGGCCGTCATGGCCATTGAAGGTGTAAAGTCGGTCAGCATCAAAATGGACTCGGATGTCCCCAACGACGGGCGCATGCGCGGGCTGGTCAACATGCCCATCCGCAACGCGATCGCGATCGGTTCAGGCAAGGGCGGCGTGGGCAAATCCACGGTGGCAGTGAATATCGCTGTGGCCCTCGCCAAGACCGGTGCCCGCGTCGGTCTGATGGATGCGGATATCTATGGTCCTAATACGCCCACCATGCTGGGTGTGGACAGGCTCCCTGCTCCGAATGGCCCTCGACTGGTCCCGGCCGAAGCGTATGGGATCAAGATGATCTCGATGGGTCTGCTCGTCAAACCGGGCCAGCCGTTGATCTGGCGCGGACCGATGCTCAACTCAGCCATCCGCCAGTTCCTGAGCGACGTGGAATGGGGCGAGCTCGATTACCTGATCGTGGACCTTCCCCCTGGGACCGGTGATGCCGCCTTGTCCCTGGCGCAGGCGCTCCCCCTGAGCGGTGCGGTGATCGTCACCCTTCCGCAGCTTGTCTCGCTCGAAGACGCCGGCCGCGGCCTGAACATGTTCCGCACGCTGGAAGTCCCCATCCTGGGCATTATCGAGAATATGTCCTACCTGGAGCTTCCTGATGGCACCCGCATGGATATCTTTGGGACCGGCGGCGGGGAACGCCTGGCACAGGCCACTGAAGCGAATTTCCTGGGCAAGATACCCATGGATCAGAGAGTCCGCATTGGCGGCGATACCGGAAAACCAATCGTCGCCACGGATCCAGAATCGCCGGTAGCGCTCGCTTTGACCGGGATTTCCAAGAAGATCGCCGCACAGGTCAGTGTGGCAGCATTGAGCGCGAAGAACGAGCTCCCGATCAATATCGTGGAGTAAAATCCGTCGGAAACTATGGAACGCCTGGTGGCCAATGCTCACCAGGCGTTTTTTATCAGTTGGTTACTGCAACGGCTGCGGGGGTTTTATTCTTAAAAATGGCGCCGCCCACCAGGCCTCCGATCAAGCCGAAGACGATATTGGTCAGAACTCCCATAAATGTAAAGGCCCGGGCTGCTCCGCCGGTAAGAAGGGGCGGAATCTCCTCGGCAGGCATGTACTGGCGAAGCAGGTTGACCAACGCTGAGGCGCCTGCCATTCCGACAAAGCTGAACAAGAGACCAAACACTCCCGCAAACGCGCCCGTCAACAGGCCCACATAGACCCCATGGGTGAGGTTCATGGAACCTGTCTGGTGCTTGTAAAACCAGACTGCCAGGAGGGGACCACCCCAGAATGGCAAACAGACCAGGCAGTTGAGGAGATTGATGACCGGAACGTTGGCAAAAAACGTGGTTACGACGGCGCCGATCAGGCTGGCGATGAGGAGGTTCTTTGTATTCATGGACTCTTCCTTTCGGTGGGTGAAATGGTCACGAGTAGATTACTACTTATTCCTCTTCCATTTCAAGTGCATTTTGTCATGGATGGCTGCCCGGTTCACGCTCCCTTTACAAGGGAGCAGCGGTTGAAGGCTTCCAGGAATGCAGGAACTAATTCTGTCCTTACCTCCAAAGTTTTCGGCGTGTATAATTTCTTCCATGTTCAAAAATCGCAGCCTCGCCATCCTCTTCTTCACACTGGTCGTCATCATGCTGGGCTTCGGCATGATCATTCCGATCCTGCCGTTCCTGGTGGAAAAATTTGGCGGCGGGGGGATCGCCATGGGCTCGCTCATGGCCGTCTATTCGCTGATGCAATTTATCTTCTCCCCATTCTGGGGCGACCTGTCCGACCGTTATGGCCGCAAGCCGATCATCCTGTTGGGCACCATCGGTAACGGGCTGACCATGGTCGGCTTTGGCCTGTCCACGCAGCTGTCGATGCTGTTCCTCTTTCGTACGCTTGGCGGAATCCTTTCCTCCGCGACCCTGCCAACTGCGATGGCCATGATCAGCGACAGCACCAGTGAAAAGGAACGCGGGGGCGGCATGGGACTGATCGGCGCAGCCATGGGCGTGGGCATGGTGCTCGGGCCTGGCATCGGCGGCATGATGGGAGGCGAGTCCCTCCAGGCACCATTTTTTCTGGCTGCCGGGCTTTCCTTCCTGGCAGTGATCCTGATCTGGGCCTTCCTGCCCGAGTCACTGGCACCGGATAAGCGCAGCAGCGCCGTCAAGGGGGTCCGCGGGCCCCAGGTGAAAATGATGTGGGCGGCGTTGTTCGGGTCGCTAGGCTTGCTGTACATCCTTGCCTTTCTGCATAGTTTTGCGCTGGCAAACTTCGAAAGCATTTTTGCCTATTATGCCGAAGCGGCCTTTGGATATAACTCACAAACCATCGGGATCATTCTCACGGTCGTAGGGCTGACGTCTGCAATTGTGCAGGGTGTGCTGACAGGAATGGCCACGAAAAAATGGGGGGATGCAAAGGTGGTGAAGGCCTCCCTCTTTGCAAGCATCTTTGGCTTCCTGCTGATGCTTACAGCTTATAACCTGGCCACCGTCATCTTGATGACGAGTCTGTTCATCCTGAGCAATGCCATGCTCCGGCCTGCGGTCTCCTCCCTGATCTCGAAGCGCGCCGATACGGGCCAGGGGGTGGCAATGGGATTGAATAATTCCTTCATGAGCCTCGGACGTGTGATCGGTCCGCTGTGGGCGGGGGCAGCGCTGGACATGAATCTTAAGTTTCCCTTCATCACCGGTGCCGTGGTGATGCTGATCGGTTTTGTGGCAAGCCTGTTTTATCTAAGCAGTGAGAAAGAGCCCATAAAAACCGCCGTCAGCGTGGAATGATCACGCAGTGACTTTCAATACGATCTTTCCGAACTGCTCGCCGCGCTCATAGCGTGCGTAGGCCTCACGAGCCTCACCAAGCGGATACACTGAATCCACCACCGGGATGATCCTCCCACTAAAGACCAGTTCCATGACCTCGCGAGAGTCGCCGAGACTGCCCATGGTCGAGCCGATGTGTGTCTGCTCGTTCCAAAATAACAGGGAAAGATTGGTGATGGCCTCCCGCCCCGTCGTCCGGCCATACGTCACGATGCGGCCTCCGTTGCGCAGGATCTGCTGCGACTCGCCCCACGTGGAAGCGCCGACGTTTTCGACGACGAGATCGACGCCCCGTCCGTTCGTGAGGCGGCGCACTTCGTCGAAGGGATTGGAGTTTATCCGATCCAGGACAAAATCCGCGCCAATGGCGTGTGCCTTGTCCATCTTCTCCTGCGAGCTTGTGACGGCAAAGACGCGCGCCCCGGTCATTTTGCAGATCTGGCTGGCCGCGACAGCCACACCGCCGCTGGCGCCCAAAACTAAGACATCCTCTCCAGGCCGGACTTTTGCCCGTTTGGTAAGCGCTCGCCAGGCTGTTTGATACGCCAGAGACGCGGCCGCGGCCAGGACAAAGTCAAACCCCGGCGGTATGCGCATGAGCTTGTCGGCATGGGCGACCACGAATTCTGCATTCCCGCCCTTGCCGCTGCTGCCCAGGATATCGTAGTCGTCACACTGGCTGACCTCCCCCTCCAGCCAGCTCGGGCACCTACCGCACGACAGCGAAGGGTTGAGACCCGGATCACGACCTGACCCGGACCGGCTTGCGGCTCCGGAGCCTCTGCGATCCGGATCTGGCTTGCCTCACCACACTGATAAAAAGCGGCAGCTTTCAATACTCGCTCCCTCACTGATTTCGTTGGGGGCTCACAGAACATCCCTTCGACTAAAAGTATAATTGACAGGCTAA
>JBLMZU010000686.1:0-9588 GCA_050258995.1 Bacteroidota bacterium | reverse complement strand
CTATAATGACCGCAATGCGATGGCTTAATTTTGCTGCCTCACTCAAATTATGGGTGACAAAAACTGCCGTACGATGAGTGCCTGCCAGCAGATCGTACAGATCCTGGATCAGCTTGGCGCGCGTTGGCGGATCGAGAGCTGAGAACGGCTCGTCGAGCAGTAAAAGCTCCGGCTCCAGCACAAACGCCCTCGCCAGGCTGACCCGCTGCGCTTCCCCCCCGGATAACTGGCTGGCCCGCCGTTTCGCCAGGGAGTCGACACCCAATTGTCTCATCCATTCCCCCACCCGGGCATGGGTCTCCGCCTTCGGCGTGCCGCGAAACTTCAGGCCGAGGGCGATATTCTGCTCCACCGTCATATCCATCAGCAGTGGAGCCTGGAAGACAAATGAGATCTTCCGCCGGTATTCAAGCTCGTCCAGTTGCTTCAACGATTTGCCGCCATAGCGTATTTCCCCACGTGACAGCTTGAGCAGACGGGCCAAGGCCAGGAGCAGGGTGCTTTTCCCGGCGCCATTGGGCCCTACGACCGTCAAGGTTTCGCCACGCTGTATATCGAGCGCATCGACCTGAAGCACAGGGCATCCA
Organism: Bacteroidota bacterium; assembly: GCA_050258995.1. Taxonomy (GTDB): domain Bacteria; phylum Chloroflexota; class Anaerolineae; order Anaerolineales; family Villigracilaceae; genus Defluviilinea. The sequence goes on along the minus strand of JBLMZU010000686.1, from coordinate 9,001 downwards.
TTGCGATGAATGGCAAGGTCACGAATCTCGATCATTGCTGTCTCCCCCGGGTCGACTGCTGCTCCCCTTTGCGCCCCTGCTGCTGAATCCAGGTGAGTGCCAGGTTGATCAGATATGTAATAATAAGCAGCAGTGCGGAGAGAGCAAGTGCCTGCCTGAATTCACCCCTGCCTGTCTCCATGACGATGGCAGTTGTGAGCACGCGCGTCTGGCCGCGGATGTTGCCACCCACCATCATCGAAGCACCGACCTCCGAAATGACAGCGCCAAACCCGGCCATCAACGCAGCCAGGAGCGGCAGGCGCGCCTCCCGCCACAGGTACCAAACCATTTGAACGCGTGAAGCGCCGAGTCCCAGCAGCTGCTGCTCCAGGCGCGGATCGAGTGCGGCAAGTGCGGCTGCGGTCAGACCTGTTACAACGGGTGCGGCGATGATGGTCTGGGCGATCACGATGGCGGCCGGAGTATAGATAAGGTTCATATCCCCAAGCGGACCACTTCGCCACAGGGTCATGGCAACAACCAATCCCACGACGACGGGCGGCAATGCCATCCCTGTATTGACAACACTCATAAGAAAAGAGCGGCCGCTAAAATTCCCCAGCGCGAGCCATGTCCCCAAAGGCAGGCCGATCAACAGGCTGATGACCGTCGCCAGTGTTGAAACTTGCAAGGAAAGGATCGTGATCTGCCAGATTTCAGAATCAAATAGCACAGCTTCGTCTCTTTATGTCTCCGATGATACAGACCAGACTGAAAATCATCTAAGTCCATTCACGAAATAAAAGGGGCGCGGGAAACTGCCCCTCGATCCTTTTATTGGGGAGTCAACAAAAACAGGTGACCCGGCAACCACCTGTAGATTTCTATTTCAGGCCAACTTCCTCGTCCGTCTTGCCGGCATCCGGCACAAACAGCTGCTGTCCGTATTTGTCCACGCCAAACTTTCCGATCACTTCCTGCGTGGCAGAATCAGTCATGAACTTCATGAATGCAACGGCGCCCTCGTAATTGACCTTCGGCCACTTATCGGGACTGACGGTGATCACATGATAGACGTTCAACAGACCCGGGTCGCCCTCAGACAGGATCTCAAGCTGGAGCTTATCCTTGTTGGCCAGGTAGGTGGCGCGGTCTGTCAAAGTATAGGCACCCTTCTCGGAAGCAATGGTGAGGGAGGGGCCCATGCCCTGGCCAGTCTCAATATACCAGGGGTTTCTCGGTCGCCGGGTCGAGCCCGGCTTTTTTCCAGATGCCCAGCTCTTTGGTGCTCGTCCCGGATTTATCGGCGCGGGCCACAAATGGCGCCTGAGCAGCACCAATGGCTTTAAAGGCATCCGTGGAAGCGAGTCCCTTGACCTTGGCAGGATCCGTTGCCGGACCAACGATGACAAAGTCATTATGCATGATAAGCTCACGCTCCTTGCCCCAGCCCTGGCTCATGAAATCCTTTTCCGCCGCGGGTGAATGGACGAGCAGGACATCGGCATTCCCTTCCTGTCCCATTTGCATTGCCTGGCCCGATCCCACGGCGACGGTCTTAACCGTGTATCCAGTCTGATCCTGGAACATGGGGATCAGTACATCGAGCAGGCCAGAATCCTGGGTCGAGGTCGTAGTGGCGAGGATCAGGTTCGGGTTGGCAGGCTTCGCCGGTTCCGTTGCAGCCGGAGCTGCCGTAGGCGGTACCTGTGTCGGCTGGGCCGGCGGCTGTGTCGGTGGGACAGAGGTGGGGGCGGGGGTGGCGGCCGGGGAACAGGCGCTCACCACAAGAACGAACAAAACGATCAGACTTACAAATAGACTTCGGCGTTTCATCTTTTCTCCTATGTATTCCATTTTGTCCAAAGCGCCAACATACTCGGCGTCTTGATTACAGCGCGAATTTGTCTTTCCTGAGATTAAGTGCCTTCAAAGATTTCGTACGACTGCAAGCACTGGCTGGGATCTATCGGATAATTCTGGCGTCCCGGTTCAATGCATGGGCCAGACGGCAACCTGCTCCCCACTATGTACCGTGTTGTATCCGGATAGGGAGGTGAGAGACTTACGGAAACCGCTTGTTTGCAGGTAGTCGAGCAGGGGTGTGAGTATCTTCTCCTGTTCACGAGGCAGGACCAGATCGTATCGCTCCTCAAAAAGCGGGATGAAGGAAAGACCATGCTGGAAGGCTGCCGCCTGGAGACCGATCGCCGCGTCTGCTTTCCCGGATTGGATGAGGGCGGCTGCCTCGGTATGGGTACTGACAACTTTCTGGTAGCCTTCGATCTTTTCAGACGGGATTTTGTTGTTGCGCAGATTTGTATCGAGCCACAGACGCGTCCCAGAGCCCGGGTTTCGATTCACGAACTGGATGCCGGGTGTTGCAAGGTCGGCGAGACGTTTTAACCCTTTGGGATTCCCGTCCGCAAGCATCAGTCCCTGCGTACGGTAGGCCAGGGTGATAATCTCCACATCCCGATCAGGAAAGATATGGCGGACAAAGGGAGTATTGTATTCACCGCTCTCATCCAAAAGATGCGCGCCAGAGATCTGGCACAGGCCATGACGCAAATTCACCAGTCCGTCAAGCGAGCCGACCGGCAGGCTAAGCAGCATGAGATGATTTTGGAGATAAACAGCAATCGCATCCACGGCAAGATCGTGGCTTCCTGAGAAGATGACCATGGGTTTACTGGCTTTTGGAAGAATGATCTCCTGCAAAAGCAATGCATCTGTCCTGGCACGATAGAACTTTTCGGTCACTCGTTTGGTCTTGCGGATCTCGCTGACCTCGACAAGACCAGCCGATTCGAGCGCCAGGATGTGATGCCGGATCCATGCCGGGGAGCGTTCCAGGGTTCGGGCAAGCTGCGTCAGCGTGGCGGGGGAAGCCATGAGAAGTCTCAGGATCTCCAGGCGGCGTGCGTCCGCAAGCACCTTGATGCTTCCGAGCGAATGAATTGTTTCGACCTTTTTCACAACGATTAAGTTTTCCCTTAGTCGTGAGTCTAAAGTCGAATGCCCCGAATGTCAAGCGAATTTTTATTTGACACCGCTCCCTCCTCATGTTATAAGATCCAAACAACTTACGGATTTACTCATCCAGAGAGGCCGAGGGACCGACCCTGTGACGCCTCGGCAACCGTTCAGTGATCCATCCATGCTCATTGAAGAAGGTGCCAACTTCGGCGGACATTTAGTCCGGGAGATGAGAGTTGACTTCATGTCAGGACGTCGCCTCTCATATTGAGAGGCGATTTTGTTGGCTGGAGGACTGTATGGAAATTGGCGAAACCCTTTATGTGATAGACAGGGATGAATTTCGAAAGTGGCTGATCAAGCATCATCAGACCAAGAAAGAGATCTGGCTGGTGCAATACAAGAAAGCCACGAAAAAGCCATCCATTAATTACATCGAGGCCGTCGAAGAAGCCATCTGCTTTGGCTGGATCGATGGATTCGAAAAGGGAATGGATGCCGAGCGCTATGCCACCCGTTTCTCGCCGCGCCGCTCAAAGTCCAACTGGACCAATACCAACAAGGACCGTGCCCGAAAAATGATCGCAGAAGGCAGGATGACCCCAGCAGGTCGTGCAACCCTGCCCGCGGATGTGAGATAGGATCGAAAAAAATAGAAGGCCGAACATGTACCGTAGAAAAAAAGGCTGGCGTACCTATCGGGATTCTGTTATTGCCTGGACGCCATTTTTTCTCCTGTTGTTCTCGGCTGCCTATGCTCTCAACCACCCTGCTTACTGGCTCCTGGTCCTGCTGGTCTGGTTCCTCCGAAACCCGGTGCGGAAAGCCTTCTACTTTGCCCATCCGCCGCGGCGGATCAGCTGGGTGATGGATACGCCTCTGCCTCTACGGGATGTGACGTTCAAATCCGGCGATGGGTTGACCTTGTTCGGTCGTTTCCTTCCCAGCCGCAACCGGGCGACCGTCCTTCTGGTGCATGGGCTGGGCCAGGCCAATCAGGATATGCTCGTGTATGCAGAACACCTTGCCAGCCAGGGCTTTGGCATTTTCATGATCGACCTGCGGGCCCATGGCAGCAGCGACGGAGACACATCCACACATGGCTTGCGTGAGGTAGAAGATGTAGCCGGTGCCGTGGATTACCTCCTGCACCGCATCGACGTGGACGGTCGAAAGATCGGTGCGCTTGGGATCTCAGTGGGTGCACAGGCTGTCCTACGCGGTTCTTTAAAAAATGAGAGTATCCGTGCGCTGGTACTGGAAGACCTGGGACCTGCTGTACTTGGCGACCATGGAGGAAAACCACGTTCTGTCAAGCAATGGCTGAGCTATCCGGGTAACTGGCTGTTTTACAGGATTTACCAATTCATGTGCGCAGGCCGGGAACAGGGCGTGCTGGAAGTCATCGGCGGGATCGCACCGCGTCCCATCCTTTTGATCGCCAGCGGCTCCCAGGAGATTTACTTCAACCGCCTGTTTTACCAGGCGGCCCGGGAGCCCAGGGAGCTATGGGAGCTTCCCCATGGAGAACCGGGAGCTGCCATTTTGTCCGACTCGCATACTTATATCCAGCGGGTAACGGAATTCTTCAACCGGGAGCTTCTGCCGGAGCATGCCAGGGAACGCGTTCGATGAATGAAACCGCCCTGCCGTCCCGGATGGAGGAGTGTTTCAAAAGTTATTTTGGCATCAAACAATGGCTGGAAGAAAACGAAATTGGTTTCAAATTTGAAGCAGAAGGCAGGTCGTAGGAATCGATATGGAATCGAAAATGAGCTGTCCCGAATGCGGTGCGCCAGATCATCTGTGCCAGTCCCGTTTTGATGAATTCCTGGTGCTGGAGTTTACCGATCCAGCCTATGGCGCCGTCCATCACCTGACCGTGGCTGCATACATGCTCCAGCATTCGAGTAAGATGACCCGCGAGGGCTGGCTGCATGAACGGGAGCTATTGAGAGAGTTCCTGGTGGAAAATAAGCCGCCTGCTTATATCCGCAAACAGAACAAGGACCTCGTGGATAGTGGTAAACGGACTTTTAAGTTCAAGTCAAAAGATGGAAAACCTGTAATTGACAAAACCACCTGGAGGAAGACGATCCTGGACGTCCGCGCAGAGAATGCAGAGATGTATTGTGAGGATATAACCACCTGGGCAAAGTCGGCCTTGGATGAAGCAGAAGAGATGTCGGCATGAGAGAACGATAAACCTCGATATCCCTTCCTGTAGAAGAGGCATTTTTTCAGACAGCCAGGGAAGTTTGTCTTTATGAATAGCATGAGAATGTCGGATGGAGGAGAAGCAGCTTCCATCTTTCAAATACATACTCCCAGCGAAACAAGATTTAGGAGAATTGAATGACCGAACGAAAATATACGAACCGCAGGTATCTGGATGCCATCGAACAGAAAGTCCTGGTCTTTGATGGCGCAATGGGCACCAGCCTGCAGGTACAGAACCTGACCGCTGAGCACTTCGGCGGCGAACAATACAACGGCTGTAATGACTTCCTTGTCATTTCCTATCCGGAGGCAGTGGAAAAAGTTCATCGCTCGTTCCTGGACGTGGGCGTGGATGCACTCGAGACGGATACCTTCCGCTCCAACCGCATCACGATGAAGGAATATGGCTTGCAGGATCGCGTCATCGAGATCAACGAAACTGCCGCCCGCCTTGCCCGCCGTCTCGCCGATGAATATGCATCGCGCACCGGGCAGCCGCGTTTTGTCGCCGGCTCCATCGGACCCTCGGGCAAGCTTCCCTCAGCCAATGATCCCGAGTTATCCAATGTCAGCTTCGACGAGCTGGTGGATGTTTTCCGCGAACAGGCGGTCGGGCTGATCCGCGGCGATGTGGATGTGCTGCTGATCGAGACATCCCAGGATATCCTGGAGGTCAAAGCCGCGATCATCGGCTGTCACAGGGCCATGGACGAGACCCGGATCCATCTACCTATCCAGGCCCAGGTCACGCTCGACACAACCGGCCGCATGCTGCTTGGCACAGATATCAATGCCTCGATGGCCATCCTGGAAGGCATGGGGATTGCCGTCATCGGCTTGAACTGTTCCACGGGACCCGAGCATATGCGTGAGCCGATCCGCATCCTGGGGGAAAACTCCACCCTGCCCGTTTCCTGCATTCCGAATGCCGGCCTTCCACTCAACGTAGATGGACAGGCCGTCTATCCGCTCGAGCCGGAGCCATTCGCAAACGATCTGGTGGAGTTTGTGACCAAACACAATATTTCCGTTGTGGGTGGATGCTGCGGGACGACTCCGGAGCACCTGAAGCTGCTGGTCCAAAAACTGGACGCACGTCCGCATCCCAGGCGCCCGGAGCATTCCACGCCGCAGCTTGCCTCCGCCATGTCGGCGCTGTCCATGCGGCAGGATCCTCCCCCCACCCTACTCGGCGAGCGGCTCAATGCCCAGGGATCGCGTAAGTTCAAGCGCCTGCTGCTCGAGGAGGATTATGACTCCATCCTGGAGATCGCGCGTGAGCAGGTCGAATACGGTGCCCATGCCCTGGATATCTCCTGCGCCGTGACCGAACGCCCGGACGAGATCGAGCTCATGCGCAAGGTGGTTAAAAAACTTGAAATGGGCGTGGATGTGCCCCTGGTGATCGATACGACCGAGCTGGATGTGCTCGAGGTGGCTCTGAAGACGGCGCCCGGGCGCTGTCTCATCAACTCAACCCATCTCGAAGCAGGCCGCACCAAGGCCGATAAAGTCTTCGCCCTCGCAAAAGAACACAACGCAGCAGTCATCGTGCTTACCATCGACGAAGGCGGCATGGCCAAGACACGCGAGAAAAAGCTGGAGGTCGCCAAACGGATCCACGACATCGCCGTCAAGGATCACGGCCTGAAGCCCGAGGCTCTAGTCTTCGATACGCTGACCTTCACGCTTGCCACCGGTGACGAGGAGTTCGCCAATTCCGCCATTGAGACCATCGAAGGGATCCGCCTGATCAAACAAAACCTGCCAGGCGTGATGGCATCGCTTGGCGTGAGCAATCTGTCATTCGGTCTTGCCCCGCATGCCCGGCCTGCCCTGAACTCAATCATGCTCTATCATTGCGTCCAGGCCGGCATGGATATGGCCATCATCAACCCCGCACATGTCACTGCCTACGCCGACATCCCGCAGGAGGAAAAGGATCTCGCCGAAGACCTGCTCTTCAACCGCCGCGCAGATGCCCTGCAAAGATACATCGAATACTACGAAAAGGTGACACCGACCGAACAAGCTGCAGCCTCGGATCCCACCGCCAGTATGACTCCCGAACAGCGCCTGCACTGGAAGATCGTACATCGCCACAAGGAAGGCGTGGAGGCCGATATCGATGAGATCATCGACCGCGGTGGAGATCTTCCGACCACACATGAAACCGCCGTTCATACCTTGAACACCGTTCTCCTGCCTGCCATGAAGGAGGTCGGGGACAAATTTGGTGCCGGCGAGCTCATCCTGCCTTTTGTTTTACAATCTGCCGAGGTGATGAAGAAGGCCGTTGCGCACCTCGAGAATTATCTCGAAAAAATGGAGGGCGTGACCAAGGGCACGGTCGTGATCGCAACCGTCTATGGCGATGTGCACGATATCGGCAAGAACCTGGTCAAGACCATCCTTTCCAACAACGGTTATACGGTCGTCGACCTTGGCAAGCAGGTTCCGGCGGAAACGATCATTACCAGGGCGGTCGAAGTCAATGCGACCGCGATCGGCCTGTCTGCCCTGCTGGTTTCCACATCCAAGCAGATGCCGCTGATCGTCAACGAGCTGCACCGCCGTGGACTCAAGTTCCCCGTGCTGGTGGGCGGCGCAGCCATCAATCGCCGATTCGGACGGCGCATCCTGCAGACCGAGAGCGGCGAATTTTACGAGCCGGGTGTCTTCTACTGCAAGGACGCGTTCGAAGGTCTTGAAACGATGGATACATTGATCGACAATGAGAAGCGCCCCACCCTTCTCGCCAGGACCATCGAAGAATCCGAAATGGAACTCGGGCGTAAAAACGCCAAGACGCTTCAACATTCCAACGTCCAACGTTCCAACATCCGACCTCAGCCCCTGACCCTGCCCCCTTCCAAGTTTGGCATGCGCGTCGTCAGGAACATGCCCCTGGAGATCGTGTTTACCCATTTGAACGTCAATGAGCTTTATCGCCTATCATGGGGAGCCAAGAACACCCACGGCGCGGAATGGGACAAGCTCAAAGCCGAGTTCGACGCGCGTTTGGATGGGATGAAGCGGGAAGCCATGCGCGAGAAATGGCTGAATCCACAGGGTGTATTTGGTCTCTTCCCCTGCCAATCGGAGGGAAATGACCTGATCGTCTACAACCCGGAAAACCTGGATCAGACTTTGACGCGCTTTACCTTCCCCCGTCAGCCGTACGATGAACACCTCTGCCTGGCCGATTACTATGCATCCGTCGAATCCGGACAAATGGATGTGGTTGCCTTCCAGATCGTCACCGTCGGACAGGAGGCCAGCAACCGCTTCGACAGACTGCAGTCGGCAAACAATTACACAGAGGCCTATTTCACCCATGGACTTGGCGTTCAGACAGCCGAAGCCACGGCAGACTATTTGCACGGACACCTGCGCCGCGAAATGGGGATTCCGGAAAACCAGGGCAAGCGTTACTCGTGGGGTTATCCTGCCATCCCCGAGCTGGAGGATCATAGAAAGATCTTCGAGCTCCTGCCGGCGGCGATCACAGAGCTGGGGATGAGGCTCAGCCCGGCCTACCAGCTCATTCCCGAACAGTCCACTGCAGCGATCATTGTCCATCATCTGCAGGCGAAGTATTATAGTGTCGGTGAGTCGCGAGTAGAGCAGCTCATGAAGTAGCCAGGAAGGCGAACCCTACCATTTCATCTACCTCTATACTGCGATTGAAGATGGAAATACAATCCGATCTACTGTGACGGATCGCTTCATCGTCTCACAATCACAAATTGAAGTCTCTGGAAAGCACTGCACTATGAACTGGTCCAAGATCTTTCATGCCGAGAAAACATGGCTGTTT
>JBLMZU010000685.1:0-25098 GCA_050258995.1 Bacteroidota bacterium | reverse complement strand
TCGCGAAGGCAGGGCAGTAAACAGCGTTGCCACCAGAATGGCAATGGCAATCGTGGCTGGCACTGCACGAAACGGGCGCGAACGCCGCACAGGACGGGATGGAGTCGAATCCATGTCTCTTGCGCATAATATTACCTTTTAAGACTTTACCTGGCAAGGGAGAAAAGGGGGCAAAATTTAGTATTTTGAGGCGAATTCAGCCCTCGAGAAGCCCCGCATTTTTTCTCCAATGGAGCTGCCATGCACGGGAATACAACCTTCGCAGGGCCTTTCTGCCGAGTGTAAGAAGTTTATCCGCTTCGAGATCATAATCTTGACTCTGCCTTCTCTCAACGTTATGATGAATCTTATGGAGAAAATAATTATGACCCTTGATCCCGAGCAGCTCCGTCATGCCATGCGTGCCTGGACAACCGGCGTGGCGGTCGTCACGGCCCAGCACGATGGTCATAGATATGGCATGACGGTGAACTCATTCACTTCGATTTCACTCGATCCCCCGCTGATCTCGGTTGCTCTCAGGCAGCTGACACATACACATGATCTGGTGGAAAAGTCCGGTGAATTTTCCATCACCATCCTTGCCTCGCACCAGAAGGAGCTCTCGGATCGATTTGCCGGCAGGCACATCGAGATCCCCGATCGCTTTGAGGGGGTACGAACGGAGACTCTGCTCATCGACGCACCGCTGCTTCGCGACGGCATCGCCTCCTTCAACTGTCGTGTGATGCAGGCAATCCCGGTCGGCGAAAATACCCTGTTCGTGGCGGAAGTCATCGCAGCGCGCGGCGAGGGGGAAGGAAGACCGCTGGTCTATCACAACCGGGTCTATTGGAAATTGAACGGGCCCATCGCCTAGTTCTGTCTGCATGAAGAAAGGGGCAGAGCCATGGAAGATAAATTAACCCCTGAAGAAAAAAATACATTACTGCGCCTGGCACGCGAAGCCCTGGAGCATGGCGTGAAAGGCACATCCCTGCCTTCCCTGGACCCGTCCATTTTGACGCCGCGGCTGCGGGAGGACGGGGCATCCTTCGTCACGCTGACCGAGAGCGGGCAGCTGCGCGGCTGCATCGGCGCGCTCGAGCCGTACCAGTCCCTGGCCCAGGATGTGCGCGAGCACGCCGTCGCCGCAGCGCTGGAGGACCCGCGCTTCCCACCGGTGAACGACCGCGAGCTGGACAGGATCAACATCGAAGTCTCGCGCCTGACGCGCCCGGTCCCTCTCCCGTACACCGACGTGAACGACCTGCTTTCCAGGCTGCGCCCGCACGTGGACGGTGTAATCCTGCGCGATTCGTTCCGGCGTGCAACCTTCCTGCCGCAAGTCTGGGAGAAGATCGCCGACCCCGCCGAGTTTCTCAGCAACCTTTGCTACAAGATGGGTGCCGACCCCGATCTATGGCGAAGGAAACACCTGGAGGTGCTCGTATACCAGGTGGAGGAATTTCACGAGGCGGCACACGCGTAAAGCAATTATCATGTTACAGGAGAATGAGTGGGGTAAAATCAGCGTATGGCTGAAGACGATGCCGTTTTCCAGGAAGCAGTGGAGGCCTTGCGGGAGGGGAAAAAAGCCCGTGCACGCGAATTGCTGACGGGACTGCTTAAGACCAATCAGAACAACGCAACCTATTGGGTGTGGATGAGCGCTGCCATGGACTCGCCCAAGGAGCGCATCTATTGTCTGCAGACCGCGCTCAAGCTGGACCCCAGGAACGACGCTGCCAAGCGCGGCCTGATCCTGCACGGCGCGCTGCCTGCCGATGACAGCGTTCAGCCCTTCTCGTTAAACCGGCCGCGTACCTGGGAACAAAAGCTCCTGCTCGCCCACGAAAAGCCAAAGCCGAAGGGATGGGCAGCCATCAAGGCCAGCCCCGTGGTACGCATCGGCGGACTAGTAGTACTGGGTACAGTCGTGATCAGCCTGGTGGTCTTTGGCTTTATTACAGGCAGCAGGCAGGCAGCCCTGGCTCCCACCCATACACCCGGACCATCGCCCACCTACACCCTCACCCCCACTGCGCTGGGTGCCGTCGCGCAGGTGAAAACAGCAGGCACCCCAGATCCGCTTTCCGAGCTGCTCGCCGTGCCCTATACCCCCACGCCGCTCCACATCATCTTCCCCAACTCTCCGCAGACGACGGACCTGTACCGTTCTGCAAAGCTTTCCTACACAAAAGAGCAGTGGGATGACGTGATCCGCACCACGTCGGGGATCATCCAGATCGAGCCCAACTCACCCGCCGCCTATTATTTGATGGGCGATGCCTATCGCTTCAAAGGTGATTTCACCAATTCAATCAATGCCTACCAGCTGGCGATCAGTCTGGACCAGGAGTTTGCTCCCGCCTAACTGGGACTGGCGCGCGCCCGTCTGGGGACGGATCCCAACACCGATGTCCGGTCCTTTCTGGACGACGCCATCCGTTTCGACCCGAACTATGGCGAAGCCTACCTGGAGCGTGCCATCGTTCGCATTCGACAGAACGATGTACCCGGCGCCCTCAGCGACCTGGCCCAGGCAGATTCAAAGCTACCCGACTCGCCGCTGGTCTACCTGACCCTGGCACAGGCCCGCCTGAAGGAAGGCGACCTTAAGCTGGCCCTCCAGGCGGCCCAGCATGCCAACGAGCTGGATATCACCAACCTGTCCACCTATATCCTGCTCGGCCAGTTGTATTCGCAGACGGGACATCCAAAGGAAGCAGCAGCCGCACTCAATACCTACCTGAAATACAAACCGAACGATGGGGCCGCCTATCTGCTGCTCGGCAAAATGGATTACCAGAACGGGGACTATGAGAGCACCATCGCCAACATGGAAAAATCCATTTCGCTGGATCGCAATCAGCGCGAGCCCTACCAGTATCTTTTCCTTTCGAATGTGGAGCTGGGCCGGGGAGACGAGGCGGACAAGCAGATCGACCAGGTCCTTTTGTTCTATCCCAACTCGTTCGAGACGAATCTGGGGATCGTCCGCCTGCACCTTTTGCAGAAACGGAACGGAAGTGCACTCCTTGCGCTGGACAAGACAAAAGCACTGGCAGAGACCGATGAGCAGAAGGCACTTGTCTATTACTGGGGGGCGATTGTGTACGAGAGGCGGAACGACCCCAAAAGAGCGGCTCAATACTGGCAGGACCTTTTGGATCTGCCGGAAACCGCCATGACATCCGAGATGAGGGCTGAAGCAGAGCAGCACCTCGCCGCTGCCGGGACGGCCACCCCCACGCGCAAATCCCCGACCCGCACGCCTGCTCCCACGCGGACGCCCACTCCCACTGCATCCCGGACTCCCACTCCCACCCGCACACCCATGCCTTGAGACAATTATCAGAAATTTATAATAAAAGGGCGAGACCGTCCCGTTTGGGGTTAAACTTATCGCATGCTCAACCCACAAATCACTCGTCGTGAATTCATCAAACTCATCGGCGCAGGGACCCTGGCATTTGCATTGAAGGATCTACGCATTGCCCATGCCCTGTCAGACCAGCCTACACAGGGGCGTGTCACCTGGAGCGGCATCCCACTTTATGATAGTCCGGCCTTTGGTGCCACACAGATCTATAATTTTCGCGCGGACGAGGTCGTGAAGATCAGCTCCATCGAGGAAAATGGAGAGGCTGGAAACCCGTATAACAGCGTGTGGTATGAAATCGACGGGCGCGGCTATACCTACTCCGGCTGGATGCAGCCCGTGGAAACCAATTATCAAAAGCCGAAATTCCAGATTCCTGAAAGTGGACAACTGGGGGAGATCACTGTCCCCTATACCATTACCCGCAAGGATCCCTACATCTACGCCGATACCGCCCACCGGATTTACTACGGCACCACACACTGGGTCACAAAGGTGATCGTCACCAGCGATGAGAAAAGCATCTGGTACCAGATCTACGACTCTTATCTTAAGAAGCACTTTTACGTTCTTGCCCATGACATGCGGCTCGTCCCGGACGATGAGCTGACCCTGCTCTCCCCCGATGTTCCCCAGGATCAGAAAAAGATCATCGTGGATCTTTCCACGCAGCTGGTCACTGCCTTTGAAGGCGAGAAGCTGGTCTTCTCGGAACGCTGCTCGAGCGGCGTCAAAGGGACCGATACGCCGAAGGGTGAGTTCCTGACCTATCACAAGGGACCGTCCGTCCACATGACGAACGAAGGCGATGCCCTGGAGGAGGAAACCGTGTACAGCCTGCCCGGCGTGCCCTGGTGCTCGTTCTTTACGGGCGCGGGCAATGCCTTCCACGGGACCTACTGGCATAACGACTATGGACGCCCGCGCAGTCATGGCTGTGTGAACCTGCCCACCCCGGCCGCCAAGTGGATCTATCGCTGGACACAACCGGTCGTCCCGCCCCAGGAGGATTACCTCCAGGAAGTGGGCGTGGGGACAAACGTCCATATCTATTAATGACGATTACGGCATCTGCCGTACGAAATAAAGATATAAGCACCTGAAAGAAAACAACACATGCCACGCCAACCTCTCTTTGCCGGCCTCGTCGTAGATGAAAATGGAACACCTGCAGACACTGCCTTTGTAGGCGGTGAGCCCTGCTATGTTGTGGATGATTCCGGCTTCCGTCGCCACATTCCCTCCGAGCAGGTGGACCGTGTGGTCCTTTCGGAGATCGCCGGCATGATGAAGGGCAGCGAGGAATATATTTCAGAACAGACTGCCAAGATGATCGGGCAGGAGGATATCTTTACCAAGGCGGCGCTCGAACGCCAGCTGAAGGATATCGACAAACAGTTCGACCTGTTGATCCAGACCGGCATGCCCGAGGACACACGCATCTATCTCGGCATGGTGGGCTTCAAGGTCGTGATCAACATGCACGGCGAAGTGCTGCGCGTGGAACAGCCCTCCGCCCCCGACGATAATGAGGGTGGGGAGTAATCATCATTGACAGCGGGATGTTTTTTTGCCATAATATTATCGAAAACCGATAACGAAAAACGATATCATGAAACTTCCCCGCGATCTGTTTCTTGGGTTTGTGAAGCTTCATATCCTTCACCATGCAGGGCGCGAGCCTGTCTACGGTCTCTGGCTGATCGAGGATCTGGGCAGGCATGGCTATCGTTTGAGCCCAGGCACCCTCTACCCCATCCTGCACGCGCTGCAGCAGGAGCAGCTGCTGGCCTGTGAAACGCGTGTGGTGGAGGGCAAGGTGCGCAAATACTATCACCTGACATCCAGGGGACGAATTGCCCTGCGTGAGGGAAGGAAAAAAGCCCGGGAGCTGATGGAAGAAATTCAATAGGAGTCGCATGCAAAGAAAAGATCTCCGCCGGTTGCCGCGAAACGTCTGGGTGGTATCGGCCACATCGCTGCTGAACGACATCTCCTCGGAGATGGTCCTGAACCTGATCCCGTTTTTTCTTGCCAACGTCCTCGGCGTCCGCACCAGCATCATCGGATTGATCGAAGGCATCGCCGAGACCACCGCAAGCTTGCTGAAGGTCGTCTTCGGCGCGCTCTCAGACAGGCTGGGGAAACGAAAGCAGCTGACGGTGATCGGATATGCACTCTCAGCGTTCACCAAACCCCTGCTTTATTTTGCAAGCACCTGGGAACTTATTCTGGGCGTCCGTGTGGCGGACCGGATCGGCAAGGGCATCCGCACAGCCCCGCGGGACGCCTTGATCGCCGACTCGATCAGCCAGGATCAGCGCGGCATTTCCTTTGGCCTGCACCGCGCCGCCGACACTTTAGGCGCCTTCATCGGGCTGGCCATCGCCGCGCTGGTCATCTGGATGACACAGTCCCAGGCCCTGCTCCTCTCTCCTGCCACGTTCCGGACCGTGGTGTTATACAGCATCATTCCGGGCATACTGGCAGTGATCGTCCTGGCGGTGGGCGCCGTCGAGGTCACGGGGATCGGCAAAGGGTCCGGGGTAAAGCGCCTGTCATTCCGTGAGACGGATGTGCGCTTCCGCTATTTTCTGCTGGTGGTGGTTCTGTTCACGCTGGGGAATTCCTCGGACGCGTTCATCCTGCTGCGCGGCCAGGAGCGCGGGCTGAACATGCTGCAGGTCATGGGCATGGCACTGACGTTCAACGCGGTGTACACGATCTTTGCCGGCCCGTTCGGCGCGCTCTCCGACCGGGTGGGACGGCGCAAGCTGATCATCGGCGGCTGGATCGCCTATGGGCTGGTCTATCTGGGGTTTGCACTCTCGCAGGCTGGCTGGCAGATCTGGATGCTGTTCGCCTTCTACGGCCTGTACTACGCCGCAACCGAAGGGGCCGCACGCGCGCTCGTGGCGGATCTCGTTCCCGAATCGACGCGCGGTACCGCCTATGGACTTTTCAACGCGGCGGTCGGGATTGCTGCATTACCCGCTTCGGTGATCGCGGGCGTCCTATGGCAGGGTGTTGGCGCGTGGACAGGATTCGGCCCCAGCGCACCATTTCTTTTTGGCGCGGCGATGGCATTGCTGGCAGGGATTTTGTTCATCAGACTTGTGAAGGAATAATGGACTACTTGCAAGTGACAGTCACCGAAGTCTTGAAAGGGGACCAAATTATGGAGCATGCTCCAGCTGCACACAGAAGGTGACTGTCACTTTTTCCGGTGTTAGCCTTGCAGGTCGAACAAATAAAGATAGACGGATGTTCCCGGCACATTGAACACGCGCCTCTGTTTTCCGAGCTGCTTCAGATCGCTCAAAATAAAATTCTTCTCATTAAAGCTTCCCTTTTCATAGGCATGTGACATCAAAACCCAGACCCGCGATCTCCCTTTGAGGGTTTCGATCTGGCCTGTAATGTTGGCCGGGTCCTGATAATCTGTTCGATTACTGGAGATAAAATCCGCCTGTGCCAGACCGTACAGCGGCGCATAATATTCGAATGCAGGCACCGCACCGTTCGATACATACAAAGCATCCCCCGGTCGCCAGGCTGATTGCAGAAATTCCATGCTTGGACGGATATGTTCATAGTATTTGGGCTCGACAAAATAACCGGCGGATTTTACAAGCGGACCGAATATCAAAAAGCCCGCCAGGGCAATGGTTACCGCTGTACCCGCCGAGCGCGGATTCTGGATCCACTGATGAATATATTCAATAGATTTTCCGAGTAGAACCAACCCGACAGGGATCAGGAACAGGACCATGCGCTCAAACACCGGATACAACATCAAGGCCGAAGCGATCAAAGTGACCAGAAGGATGAAGCCAAACGCCATGGCGTATTCTCGCTTTGTCATCCACAGGACCACCCATCCCGCCAGCATGAGACCGAACACAAGATAGACAGCATACGGGATCCCGAACTGCAGGCCAATATTTTCATTCAGGCTCCGAGCAAACCAGCCCGGATCGCTCCACGGAGGCATGGGTAGGAAGGCACCCTGCCAGTATTCCTGCATGTACGCATTCTGGCGCAGATCCCTCAGGATCAGGAAATAGAGAAATCCAATCGTGAGCAGCCAGAATATTCCCACACCCAGGACATACCATAGGTTCCTGAAGTCGCGTCTCTGCAGGAAGATGAGCACCAGCGTCAGCCCGATCCCTGCCAGGACAAAGAGAGCGGGGTGCGAGAACCATAGAGCAAGAAAGCCTGCCAGGGCCAGCCACCCGAAGTCCCGTTTCCGCCATTTTGTTTCAAGAAAAGGTGCAGCGACCAGCAGCAGGGCGATCGTTACCGTCACATCCACAATATATTGCTTGACTTCCGATGAATAGTAGACGAGCCGCGGGTTGAGAGCAAACAGGGCCAGTGCCGTAAGCAGCCCGGCCCCACGCGTGACCCGTCTCAGCAGCAAATAGAAGAGCCAGATCGAAAGAATGCCCGCCAGGAGGGGAAAAAGCCGCAAGGCATATTCATTCCTGCCCAGGAGAAGGTTGGCCACCTTCTCCACGAGCAAAAAGCCGACCGGGGATCCCTGGTCATACTCCAGCGGCTTGAACATGCCTGCAAAGTTCCGGTTGACGATGTTCAGGGCCAGCATGGCTTCGTCTGCCCACAGTGAGCGACCGGTCAGGTACTGGCGCAGGCGCAGCACAATTCCCAGTAGAAAGAGCAAGGCGACCGCGGCCTTTTCCCAGGTGAGGAATTGTCTGGATTTGGCGATCATGAATCCGCCACTGCGGGGAGCGGATTCTCCCGCTCTCCGGATTTCCTGAACACGAAGAACCGGTCCTTCAAATTAAGGGCCGGGCGCTCCAGCAAAAAGTAGCTCAGGGAGGCGACGATAATGGTGGCCAGCAGGGCGATCAACGCAGCGAATGGCTTTGCACGCTCGTAGGGGATTCCAAAGTCTGTAATGCGGATCGAGAACCAGACGATGGGAAAATGATACACATAAAGCCCATAGGATATTCTTCCCAGATATCCGAGGGGCCGGACCTCCAGAAAACGGACCAGCCATTTCTCACGCACCACACCATAGATCAGAACGGCAAACAGATAATTGATCAGGGAATATCCCCAGATGAACTGGTACGAATTGGGCAGCAGCAGAGGATATCCAAACGCGGAGAACGCTCCCATCTCTCCGGTCGCCAGATATTGGGCAGTAAAACCCGTCAGAGGGACCAACGCCAGCAGGATGAAGAACTGCTGCTTCGCCTTTGGGATGCTGAACCGGCTGATGTACGCGCCCAGGGCAAAAGCGTCCATATGGCTGAAGGGCAGCGGATAAACCGCCTGCGCGGGACTCTCTGCCAGAAAGCTGCTAAAGATGCCGGAGGCGTGAACCAAATAGAATCCCAGGCGAAACAGGGGACCCATGAAAATAAATGCCAGAAACAGCTTTTTCAAGGATCTGTCGGGCACCCGCAGGAGCAAAAATGGCCACAGGATGTAGAACTGTTCCTCCACCGACAGCGACCAGAAATGGTCCAGAAAGTTGGAATGTTGGAAAGCCGCGGTCGCGAAGAAGAAATCGTAGACGTAGACAGCCGCATACCGGATCTGGTCCAGGGCGATCTGCATATATCTGGGCCGGTAGTGCATCGAGATCAGCCAGGTACAAACCGCGATGACCAGGAACAGGTAGAAGTAATAGAGGGGAAAGATCCGTAGAAAGCGCCGGCCGTAAAATTTGAAGAAATAATCCTTCGAAGCAAGCGACTTTTTCATATCCAGCAGGATGCCGGTGATCAGGAAGCCGGAAAGCACATAGAACAGGGAAACCCCCACCCAACCGATCTCCAGGTAGCCGGTATGCAGGGCAAAGACAAGCAGGAACGCAATGGCACGCAGACCGTCCAGGCCGGGGATCATGTGTGCCATTGAAACCCAACTCAAGGGGATTGTCAAGAAAAATTTCCACACCCTCCTTGCCTACCAGGCCAATACGGCCGGACAGCTGGAATACAGCCTTCCTCTCTCACCGTTGTTTGAATCATGCATCAGGCAGTAAAATACGAAGGCGTAATCGAGCAAGGATTAATAATGCTTCCCGCGGATGAGAGTAATACGGGATCAACAGCGAGTCAAACGCCAGTGTTCTGGTGTGCGGCGCGCATTGCACAACACAATCCATGACATCACGCGGGAGGTGGGCGCCCCTGCCTGGTGATTTGATACACAGGAGGCACTCATGCTGACGATCTACAAAACGACCGAGCAGGGGCTGGAACAGATTGAGTCCATTGCAAACGGCGCCTGGGTCAAGGTGATCGATCCGACCCCGGCGGAAATTGAAAAGCTTGCAGACTGGGGGATTGACCTTGATTACATCAATTATTCACTCGATTTTGACGAACTGCCACGCATGGAACGGGATGAGGATTACACCTTTATCCTGATCCGCATTCCGCACAGCCAGCCGGAGGGCGATATTCCCTATACCACCATCCCGCTTGGGATCATGATCAAGAGCAATTTCATCGTCACCATCTGCCGCTACGATAAGGACCTGTTCAAGGTGCTGACCGAAGGAAAGTACCGCAATTTGAAGACGGCCAAGCGCTATCGACTCGCACTCTACATCTTCCTGGAAACGGCCACGCGCTACCTCGCCCACCTGCGTGAGATCAACCACGCCACCGAGGCGATCGAGGATAAGTTGCAGAAATCAACCCGTAACCGCGAGCTGCTGGAGTTGCTCAAATACCAGAAGAGCCTGACCTTCTTCGCCACCGCCCTGCGCTCGAACGAGGTGATGATGGAGCGTGTCCAGCGCACGCAGATCTTCAATTATTACGAGGAGGACCAGGACCTGCTCGAGGATGTACTGACCGAAAACCAGCAGGCCATCCAGATGACCAACATCAACACCGAGATCCTATCCAGTATGACGGATGCATTTGCATCGATCATCTCCAACAATATCAACGCCGTGATGAAGGTTCTGGCGGCGCTGACGATCATTATTAACCTGCCTCTGCTGGTCGCTTCCTTCTACGGCATGAACGTCAGCCTGCCGGGCGCCGAGCGCGAGCATGCCTTCCTGCTTGTCGTCGGCCTAGCAGTCGGACTTACGGCGGCCGCCATCTATATCTTTTATAAACAGGACTGGTTCTAAAAGAGGACGCACATCTCTGGATCTGGACACTTTCAATTTGCACGCCTGCATGTGTTCCGTTAAACCAGCTTACCCTGCCCCCGGAATCGATCGACACCGGGCGGGCCGATCAGCTCCAATTTTGACCATGCCGGCTCTTCGTTCAGAGGTACAATCCAGGCTGGAGGCTCGATAGATATGTCCAAAAGAATTAATTACATCGATGTGGCGAGGGGGATCGGCATCCTGCTGGTGGTGATGGGGCATAACGATTTTTCGCTGATCTCACCGTTCTTCCACAAGCTTATCTACTCCTTCCACATGCCGCTGTTCTTCTTTCTCTCGGGTTACTTCCTCAATACGGCGATCGGCTTCTGGAGCTTTGTCAAAAAGCGCTTCAACGGCCTGCTCAAGCCGTTCTTTTTCACCATCTTCATGATCTATTTCTTCTCCATCTCGTTCGAGAAGATGGGCTTCGCCAACGCCATTACACGCATCGTCAAATCGCTCTACGGCACGGGGGCATACATCGACTGGGTGCAGTTATGGTTCCTGCCGCACCTGTTCGTTGTCAGCATCTATGCCTACCTGTTCTACAAGACCGTGGGACGAATCGACAACCGCTGGATACGCTGGCTGATCCTGCTGATCACCCTGTTCGTCGCCAGCCTCTTTTTGAAGTCCTTCTACCCCTTCACGATCGCGTTACTGGGAAAAAGCTTCAGCCTGCTCGGGCTGCCCTTCAGCCTTGACCTGGTCCTGCTCAGCGGCTTCTTCTTTATCCTGGGCAGCGAGACCCGTTCCCTGGACATGGAAAAACTGTACGGAAACGTCCCCTTTTTGCTGATCACTGGCACGGCCCTGGTGCTGATGAACATCTTCCTCTCCCCGACGATCGATCTCAACACCCGGGTTTACGACTCCTTTATAGTGAGCACGCTTGAGGCAATCGCCGGCATCCTGTTCATCATGGCCCTTTCCCGCCAGGTCGATCTGCATACATCCAAACTCAGCAATATGTTCCAGTATATCGGCCGGATCACATTGATCATCCTGATTCTGCACGGCCCGATCCAGGATTTCTGGGGCCAGAAGATCCTGGCATTGACCCAGAACCAGGTTCTCTCCTACTGGCTGGCATTTGCCATGGGCGTATTGGGTCCGATCATGCTCTTTGAGCTGTTTGTCCGCTCCAACCCGATCGCTTCCTTCTGGCTTGGCCGGGAAGCAGAGCCGCCACGACAAAAACATCCCCGGGCAGAGGCAGCTCCACTGGATCTGCCGGAGGGACAGAAAGTCTCCGATAAGCCCGTCGTCCAGTAAAAAAAACGTCCCGAAGGTTGCAAAATCTTCGGGACGTTGCCTGCAATGTATGTGAGCGGGGATCAGAAAGATCCGTATTTCATCAATTTGCGAACACCGGCCATTTGCCTTCGATGCCCGGCAGAGGCTTTTCCCCGTACCAGCCGGTCCTATCCCAGAATTCCGGGCGCCAGATGTTATTACCGAAAGCCTGGCATTCCGCCCGGGCGAAAGCGTCGGGAAGTGTGTCGGCGATCGGGCAATACAGCTCCTTGCTCGGGCTGTTCACCGGCAGCGCACTCTCGCCGCTGAGCGAGTTCCGCAGCCCGGGTGTGGGGAAGCAGTTCGTGTTCCAGTCGTCTGCCCCGCCGTTGTCGGGAAGCCGGCAAAAGGCCTGGTCCGGGTAGCTCACCACCGTGTAATTATAGGCATCCATTAGCTGGCCGTTGGGCTTCAGCAGGCGCACGGCATCGCCCCCGTCCCCAAGCAGGAGCCCTGTCTGGCTGCCGAAAAAGACAATTCTCTCGCCCGGTCGGATGGTCACCGCCGGCAGACGGAAGGGTGTAGACCCGACGTTGACCTCATCGTCCAGAGTCCAGCCGCTTAGGCTCACGTTGACCGTGCCATGGTTCAGCAGCTCGATGTACTCGTCACCAACGTTGACGACCCCATCCTGATTCCAGTCATGCCCAGGCCGGGGCACAAACTCGTTGATCGCCACCAGCTCCGGCGGCGGTTTTGGGGTCGGCACAGGGGTATGATAAGTTGACGTGCTGGTTGTAACGGTGTGGGTCTCTGTATCCGAGCTGGCTGGGTGCGTGGAATCGCCCGTATAGGTAGCTGAAAGTATCTTCGAGCCAACCGAAGTAAATTTCACTATGCAGCTTCCTGTGCCGCTGCTGTTTAGTATGAGAGAACAATTGGTATTGGCTCCAGAAATGTTTACCGCCCCGGTCGGGTAGGTTTTGCCTCCAATGACTGAAACATAAACGGTGACATTCGTATTGATTGCGGAAGGATCGGGTAGATCAGATGTAATTGTAGTAATCGTCGTGGAACTGATCCAGTTGGCAGCACCCGGCGTTCCTTTGATTGGCCCGCCGTTCCGATCGTATGCGATTGGAACCGTTCCTCCATAAGTAACCCATTGGCTGGTTGTTCCAACTCTTTCCATACTTGCATAGAGTGGAGTTCCGGATGAAGCCGTTCCGGCGGGCCATGAGCCTCCGTCCAGGTTTGCCGTATCAATGGTCACTCCATTTTCATCCTTTAGATACAGCCGCTCCCCGCTGTTCACCAGATCACCTGTGGAATAGACCTGGTTCGCAGCCACAGTAGTGGCCGCCTCATTTTTTTCCAAAAGGAAATAACCACCGGCCGGGATCGTTCCGCTCAGAGTAATTTTCGGGCTGCCCACCTTGCCCGACACATTATCATCACCATATAGCTGCCAGCCTGTGATATTCATGGGTGACGTGCCCGGGTTATAGAGTTCGATCCACTCATCATCCGTATTGGCCGCCGTCCCCGCCCAGGCGACCTCGTTGATAAGTACACTGAGATAACCGGTGGATGTGGCTGTATGGGTTGGAGTGTTTGTTACGGTTGCCGTACTGGTTGCCGTTGCAGTCTCTGTAATGGTTGGCGTAATTGATGCAACAGCCGTCTGCGTAAGAGCCACTGCAGTGCCTGTTGAGTTTACAGCAGAGGCAGTTGATGTTAGTTGAGCATTACAGGCCAATATCGTTGTACTACGATTGCGTGGATTGGGTGGGGCCGTTGTAAAATCTTGATTGTTATTATTGGTATCAGTACAGCCGCCGACAGACCTTAGATCAGCAGTTGTATTACTCGGTGCGGGAGCTGCTCCCTGTCCTTCATAAGCATCGGCAGATCCATATCCAATAAAGTCGACTATGCTAGCCTGATCGGTGGGGGTACAGTTGTTTCCGTTACATTGAAGCGCTGCTGTCGTATTAGCCAGGATGATTTTCCCGGCTGTTGCAGCAAGGTTAGTCGTGCTGCCTACCACATCAGGTGTGGGTAAGGCTACACCATTTCCACCTGTTGGACCTAATTGTACAAGATAATATTGACCAGGACCGAGTGCACCAGAAAGATTAGCTACATTGCCAAAAGTTGTCCCAGTAGCGCCAGTATATTGAATCGACCAGCCGGCTACAGACACAGATGCATCACTCGGGTTAAAAAGTTCAACAAAATCATTGGTATATGGGGCACCGTTATTTCCCCCCCCTCCATAAACCTGACTGATTACTAAATGCGTGGCAAACTGAATTCTTGGCGCAGCCTTTACCTGGGCGTTCACCAGAGGAAAAGCAAAGCTCCCGCACAGGGCGGTTACCAAGACAAAGAATAAGAGGGCGCGCCAGAGTTTTTTCGAATTCAGCATACAGAAAGAATTATTGATCAGCATCCGGTTTGGGCGGCGGGGCTCCCGGGCGGGCTTCGACCACCAGTTTAATGGCGGTCCTGACCTTTCCGTCGATGTTCACATCTGCAAATTCAGGCACACAAAAGATCTGGATGCCATCCTCCTTCAAATAGTGAGTCGCCAGGACAAGGGCCTTCATTGCCTGATTTACAGCGCCCGCTCCGATTGCCTGGACCTCAGCATGTTTATTCTCACGAATCACCCCGGCAATGGCACCTGCAACAGCTGACGTACGCGAATTTGCAGAAACCTTTATGACGTCCATTGGATCCTCCTGCAGAAGTGCTTTCCCCTTAATGTTGAATGAAGATCTTTCCTTTATTGTACAGGATACCGGTATTGAATTCAAGGTTATTCATTGAATAATATATGGATTCGTAATAGTAGTAGAGCCTGTGGATAATGTGGATATCTTTCTCAAGCCCGTACATCTGGATGGCGCTTTACGAGTCCAGCCCGGATATTGGGCTGTGCGGCCATAACGGCGCCCGGTCTCCCTGTGGAAAGATTCGGAGGATTTCATCCACAGTTTTTTCCACAAAAAAAGCGACCGGCAGATAAATCCATATTTTGGAGGTTTGAAGGAATCATGTCCATATATGGGGGTACCTGTTTCCCGGTATTTCCCCCAAGTGAACAACTTCTCCACACCCAAAGGCACTTATCCACAGATAATCGCGACTTATCCACAAAAAGATTGACTGGATAATTTTACAAACACCCCAAATATGGTCATCTTATTAAGCAATGTAGAATGGCTGGCGCATAGCTGTATAAGCTAATCCATAAACAACGGCTCAGGAGATCCCAGGACGGGCAGTGGGTTGCTGACGTAGACATCGATGAAGGCCCCCACCGTCGCGATCTGCTCTCGAAAGTTCCATAATAGCAGCGAAAGCTTGCGATAATGGTTGTTGTTCGCCTCGACACCATAGGCGTTTATGCCCAGTGCATTACACAGGAACAGGGCCCGCGGCATATGGAACTGTTGTGTGACCAGGATCGCCTCATGGATCCCAAAAATGGCTCCGGCCCGATAGCAGGTATCGTACGTGCGCCGCCCGGCAAAATCCAGGGCAATTGCTGAATCGGGAACGCCAAGGGAAAGGGCATACTGTCGCATCGCCCCGGGTTCGTTATAGTATTCGAAGCGGTTGTCCCCACTCATCAGGATTTTCTTGACTTTTCCGCTAAAGTAGAGATCTGCGGCCGTCTCCACCCGGTCCCGCAGAATCGCCGTGGGGGTGCCATCCCTTCTCAGGCCGGCCCCAAAGACAATTGCCAGCCGCTCAGGAGGGACGTTCTCCCTTTGATAAATGCGATTTAATGAGTAGATGGAGGTGATCGCCCGGGGAAGGACAATGACCAGCAGCCCGAGCGCGGCCAGAAAAAGGGCAAGCTGCCCGAGAAACTTAAAGATCCTTTTTAGCATATCGAAAATTTAATCGAAATTCATCCCAATCCTCAAATTCGGAGGAATTCCGTAACGTTTATTCCTGGAATACGTCACGTCAATGCTACTGAGGGGCGTCCTCAGGTCGATTTCAACAGAAAGGAGTTATACCATGTTATTCGCACCGAAGGAAAAAGGTCAGGGTCTTGTCGAGTACGCGATCATCCTAGCCCTCGTCGCCATCGTCGTCATCGCCGTCATGCGGCTGCTCGGTCCCAAGATCGGGAACACCTTCAGCACCATCGCAAGCTCCCTGCCCGAATAGGCACATATTTGATGTCATCAAAGAAACAAGAGAGTTCTGCCAGGAGACAGGACTCTCGAATTCTTAAGAATTTTGTTAGAATTCAATGAGACTAACAATCTTGTAATTGAAATTATCTACTTATAGTCTTGAATTTTTGGCAGAACAGTATATACTTTATGTAGCCTTGAGGATGGGCCTCAGGTAAAAATCATTTTTCAGAAAGGAAATAATATCATGTTGTTTGCACCTAAAGAAAAAGGCCAGGGTCTCGTCGAGTACGCGATTATTCTCGCCCTCGTCGCCATCGTCGTCATCGCCGTCATGCGGCTGCTCGGTCCCAAGATCGGGAACACCTTCAGCACCATCGCAAGCTCCCTGCCGAACTAAGCTCGCAAGAGCAAAATGAAGCCCTGTCTTTTTTAGACAGGGCTTCTTAGTATCAACAAGCGGGATCTGGAAAGTACATTAACAAATGAATATGGAACCCCGGCATGCTGAGGAGGTACTCAGGAACTTTTTTTGAAAGGACTAATTTATGTTATCAGCACTCAATGAAAAAGGCCAGGGACTTGTGGAATATGCGATCATTTTAGCGTTTGTTGCCATAGTGGTAATTGCTGTCGTGCGTCTACTTGGTCCTACCATCGGCAACACCTTCAGCTCTATCAATAGTTCCATCCCCAATTAATCATCTTATAATTGACAGAAGAGACTTGAATTTCAAGTCTCTTTTTATTTTCCAACGCTTTCCCCCTTTCCTCAGTTTTAAGCTCTACACCAGACTCTGTCTCAACCGGGCACTGGCGAAATCCATCAATGCCACAATAATGACGATGACTGCCACCACCGTCCCGGCCTTGTGATATTGCAGGGAGCCAAAGAACGTGGTCAGTGTCAACCCGATGCCGCCCCCACCGGCAAAACCAATAATGGTGGCCATGCGAATATTGATGTCCCACTGGTAGATCAGGTAGGACACGAACGGCGGGACGATCTGCGGCAGGACGGCATATACGATCATTTGCAGCTTGTTCGAGCCTGTGGCCGTGACCGCCTCCATGGGACCTGTTTCGATGTTCTCAATCGCCTCCGAGAATAGTTTCCCGATCAATGCAAAGGATGTGACGGCCAGGGCCAGCATGCCGGCAAACGGACCGATCCCCACCCAGAAAACAAAGATCACCACATACAGGAGTGCTTCGATCGAGCGCAGGATGTTGAACATGCCTCTTGTTGCATAATAGATCCAGGAGGATAAACGGCTGCGGCCGGTCAGGTTCTTGGCAGCCAGAAAGCTGAATGGCAGGGCAAGGATCCCGCCCAGGGTGGTTGCCAGCATCGCCTGGAAGATGGTCACGAGCATCTGCTGCAGGACCGTTTGAAGCACTTTTTGAGAAAGATCGATGTTGAGGAAATCCAGAATGAGCTGGCCGAAGTTTTTCCCGGGGTTAAACAGGTTCTTGATGCTGATCTCGGTCAAATTCCAACAGTAAATAAAGATAATGACGCCCAGAACCACAAAAAAGATGTTCAATAAAAGCTTAAGGATTGGCCTCCTGCTCACCTGGGGCCGGGGCTGGTCGCGCAGGATGGCTTCGCGCCAGCGCGCACTGATGTAGTCCACCATGATAATAACGATGACAACCATCCACAGTGCGGTCGCGTATTGCTGGTAACCGCCCATGCGGGTGGTTTCCACCACGAAAAAGCCGATGCCGCCGCCGGCCACGAACCCGATGATGGTCGCCGAGCGCATGTTGATATCCCAGCGCAGGAGGGCAAAGGAGAGGAAGGAGGGGATCACCTGGGGAATAACGGCAAATCGAATGGTCTGGAGCAGGGTAGCGCCTGTCGCCTCGACCGCCTCCACAGGACCGGGGTCAATATGCTCGATCTCCTCTGAAAACAATTTCCCCAGCGCGGCAACAGAGTGGATGGTCAAGGCCAGGACGCCCGCAAAACTCCCCAGCCCCACCCAGACAATGATGATCAGACCCCATATGATCGTGTCGATTGCGCGTACCACGTTCAGGATGGTACGCGTAATGGTGTAGATGATCATCCCACCGCGCACGCGTGCCATGATATTGTGTGCGGCCAGAAAACTGACCGGTACGGCAAGGATGGTGGAGAAAATGGTCGCCATGAGACCCATGGCGATCGTCTCGATGATCGTGCCGGCGACGAAGGTATCCTGTCTGGTGTTTGCTTCCGCCAGGCCGAGCCTGACCTTCCAGGCGCGGACAGGCTGCTCCTTGACCCGGCCGATAATGTCGAGAAAATTGCTGCTGAGGCGGATGGTTCCGTCTGTCGGTTGCCCGGCCAGTTTGTCACTTGCGTAGGTATACAGGCATTTCCAGTCGCAGATCTTATCCTGGCCATTGATCGAGATGGTGACCACATCCGGGTTGAAAAGCTTCACGTATACGATCTGTGCATCCTGGAAGCGCTCAATAAGACGGCTGATCTTGACCCCTGTTACGTTCCAGGCGATGACATACAGGATGATGGCTGCAAGGAAAATTGCCGGCAGCAGGCTGGATCTTTTTCCCTGTGCCAGCGTGCGGGCATCCAGGATGTTCCAGATCCAGAATAAAAGGAACGGCAGCCACAACCAGCTGATATTAAAACTGCCAATGGAGACTTTTCCAATATTCTGATGAGCGAACGACCAGTAAACCAGGAAAGCCAGGACGGCGGCCGATATAAAAATCAAAAGACCGCTCGATCTCTTCTTCAACAGGAACTGTCCGGAGCCGGGCAGAATCAGGGAAGACCACGAAAGAGAACTGGAGGATGGTTTTAAAGTGCCCTTGGAAGTAGCCATAAATGATGGGAATGATTCGCTGCTGTCAGGGTCAAATAATCGAAACCCGTTCGGCTTCCTGCCCGTAAATGGATTTGAACTGGGCATCATCAATTTGTTTTGGTAATCCTTCGAATACCAGCTCTCCATTCTTAAGGGCGATTGCCTTGGTGGCGTAGCGGTGCACAAGGTCCAGGAAGTGCAGGCTGCAGAGCACCGTGATCCCCCGGGACTTATTTAACTGTTCCAGATACTTCAGAATGGAATGGGCCAGGACAGGATCCAGGGAAGCCACCGGCTCATCCGCCAGGATCAAATGCGGTTCCTGCATCAGCGCGCGCGCGATCCCGACGCGTTGCTGCTGTCCCCCGGAAAGCGAATCGGCGCGCACCTGTGCCTTGTCGGCCAGGCCCACCTGTTCGAGGCTGGTCATCGCCCGCTTTTGGTCCTCTGCAGAAAAAACGTGCAATGAGCTGAGGAAGGGATTTACATAGCCAAGCCGGCCCGTTAGTACGTTTGTGAACACAGAAGAGCGTTTGACCAGATTAAACTGCTGAAAGATCATACCGATCTGGCGCCGTATTTTACGGATCTCGGCCGGGGAGGCCGCCGTGACATCCTGATCGTTCCAGTATATTTTCCCCGAGGTGGGCTCGATCAGGCGGTTAATGCAGCGAAGCAGGGTGGATTTTCCCGAGCCGCTTAACCCAATCACGGCCAGGAACTCACCATCCCTGACTTCAAAACTGACGTTCTTGAGCGCCTGCGTACCGTTCGGATATACCTTTGTAAGATTTTCAACTTTCAACATGGTGGAATAAAAAATCCTCCAAAAAATAGACAAGCCTGGCAGGCATACCCACCTGCCAGGCTTGTTAGGAGTTTACTTAATCAGTTCAGCCGGGTCGACCCCCGCCTTTTTAAGAACCGCGGCAAAGTCGTTATAGAAATCAGGTTTAACCTGCTCAAAAGCGTCGTAGTTATACAGACTCTTTAAGACAGCCTTTCCACCTGGGTCATTTGCCATGGCCATCATGCCTTCCACAATGACCTTCTGCAGATTCGGGTCCAGGCTCTTGATGAACTGCATGCCGTCGTTGGGGATGCGGTCGGTCACAGCAAAGACCTTGACCTTGTCGGTGATATCGGGGTAGGTCGCCTGCAGGTCGGCAGATGCATCCGTCAGAACGTTAATGAAGGTCACGCCGGCATCGCAGTCACCCTTGTAGACGGCGGTCGCCACATTTGGATGGGAACCGGCGTTTTGTGTGGCGGAGAAATCCGTATCGGGGTCGATGCCGTTGGCCTTCAGGATGATGCGGGGGACGATGTAGCCGGAGGTGGAGTTCGGGTCGACAAAGCAGAAGGACTTGCCCTTAAGATCGGCAAAGCTGCTGATACCCGAATTGACATTGGCGATGAACTGGCCCTTGTAGAAAGGCTCCAGCTGGCCGCCCAAATTCTTGTCGGGATCGAGATCGTTGGTCGCATACTTGCGGATGGCAACCAGTGCGGGAACGATGCCATACTTCTGCTCGGCAAGCAGAACCGAGAACGTGTTGAGGAAACTCACTTGAGCCTTCTCGGCACCCATCGCTTCAATGGAGGCGGCAAAGGTGGTGCCAACTTCCATCTTGAAGTTCAGGCCGGTCATCTGGCTTAAGCAGTCGGCGATGGCGGTTCCGGCAACTGTAATCTTGCCCGTATCGCCGGATGGCACAAATGTAATGACGATCGGATTATCAGCAGACCCAAGCTCCCCGGCGGCAGGAGCGGCGGGTGCATCTGCTAATTTATCGCAAACCGGCGGCGGCGGGGGAGTATTTGTTGGGGGCGCTACCGTTGGAGCTTCTGTAGCTGGCGCCTCCGTGGGTGCCTCTGTCATAACCTCAGTCGGTGCTTCCGTCATGACTTCTGTGGGCGCTTGCGTGGCTGGTGCCTGTGTAGCGGGCGCCTGTGTGGCGGACGGTGCACAGGCAGAGAGTACCAGCACAAAAAGTGCCACCAGTGCGAGGACAACGTTAAGGGACTTCTTCATTCTTTCTCCTTTCAAGAGTGGGGGTTGGGAAGTGTTCCCGGGGGAAATTTATAATACAGCGTGGGAAATCTCACAAGGATGATTAATAGCAATTACGACTTTTCTAATTTTTTGTTATTAAAGCGGGTTGAGGCTGCACTCCAAAATAATTACGGAGCGCTGACCTTGTTTACAAGTGTTGGCAGATCGATGCCGGATGCCTGCAGGTACGTGCGGAATTGCTCGTAGAAGCCGTCATTCACCGCCTGTAATTCCTCGATGTCGTATGCCGTTTTGAAGGCTGCCCGCCCGTCATCGGTCTGCAGGATGGCGGCAATCTGCGTGGAAAAGAGATCGCGCATGTGCTGCGGCATGGCCGTTGAAAATGCAAGCACATTATAGGGAATGATCTTTGGGATCCGCCAGACCACAATCACCTGTTCCAGCAAGTCCGGGAATTCATCCTCGAGCGAGGGAAACTTGCGCGCATCCACATAAGTGGCCCCAAAGTCGCAGATCCCCGTCGCATACAGCGAGCGGACCACCGTGGGATGTCCCTCCACGAAGGCTGCCGGCTTTGTACTGACCTCGTTTTGGTTAAGATAGCCCAGAGGAATGACATAGCCGGAGGCGGACGTCTCATCACTCCAGCAGGGTTTTTTATCGGCGAACTGGGCGAGGGCCACCGGCGCATCTGCCGTGTTCTCATCGGATGTCTCGTTGTAATAGGACTGGTATCCCTCCTTGTGCGTGGCCAGGAATTGTGCGCCGTACAGTGATTCACCGTCCTTCATCACACCATACGCTGCCTTCACCAATCCCCGCTGGTATGCCAGCTCGTAGGCATATGGGTCCAGCAAAACAATATGCGCATTGCCCTTTTCGAGTGCGTCCACCAGCGCGGCATATGAATCGGGAACGACAGTCACGACGGTATAGCCGGTCCGCTGGGTGAGCTGGGCTGCGATCACCTTGGCGGCAGCGATCTGTTCCGACGAGTTGGCCGAGGGAGGCAGGGCGAGGATGAGAGGATTTTCCGCCATCCCCAGCTCGGCAGGGGCAAAGGGAGCCGGCACTGTATCCGTTGGGGTGACCGCCGGCGCCTGGGTGGGCGTGAGGGTGGGGGCCGAAATTACCGGATTAACGCCAGGAAACGTGCAATTTGCAAGCAAAATTGTGCATGCAAGTAAGAGGATTGTTAAAAGAATTGGTGTACGGTTCACAGTAGATTTGCTGAGATTATAATACGAGCATGAGAAACAACAATCTGTTCTCTTTATTGTTGCTGATCGTGATTGGGGTAGGTGCCTATTTTATTGTGAAAACAATCCAGCAGACGCAGGCGGCAGTCAGTGGGCCGTTTAACCAGGTCAGCCAGGCGAACCAGTCCCTGCAGACGCAGGTCTCGAATCTTCTGAATCCCACGCCGACCATCATCCCTGACCCGGTGACATATATCAACCAGGTACGCGCGCTGGCGAGGCTCGAGACCATCCAGTACAGTGTCGAAAAAGTCATCACCGGCGAAACGGGTGGCGGTACATTCCAGGCCCTCTTCGGCGACAAGATCCTGTTTGTGGGCCACGGAACCGTGATCGCCGGAATCGATCTGCAGAAGCTTCAGCCGGAAGACATGCGGTACGAAAACGGCGTGCTCACGGTGAAGCTGCCCCCGGCAGAAATCTTTATTGCCGCACTGGATAACGACAAATCCTACGTCTACAACCGGGATACAGGCATCCTGACCAAGCCGGACATCAACCTTGAAACGCTTGTCCGCCAGAGAGCCGAGCAGGAGATCCTGCAGGCAGCGCTTGACGATGGCATCCTCCAGCAGGCCCAGACCAATGCCGAGGCCTATCTCCTCAAGTTCTTTGCCGCGCTCGGTTTTCCCAACACGATCTTTACCTCCGACCAGGGATAAACGTGAAGACGTTGCCTCGCAGCGTCTTCACCATCCGCCATCCATCATACCCGTTCTGTCCACGAGGGGTGGTTGTATTTCTCTTTAACAAGTTCCTCTGTCCTTTGCGATTCAGAGTCCGATATTTTTCCCTTCACCAGATTTAAACCCAGCTGCATTTCAAACGCGTGGATGAAGGCCTGTGCGGCTGCCTCCCAGCTTGCCTGGCGCCCCAGAGCGGATTCCACGGTGGTGGCCCGTTCCAGCAACCGCTTCGATGCGTTCTCGCGCGCCGTTTCATTCTCGAAGACCAGCGCCTGGCAGATGCGGGACAAATCCCCGGTCAGGGGCAGGGAACCGTGCTGGAGCACGCCCTCCTTTTTACGCGCCTGGGCCGAGCCGATCAGTTTCCTTCCGTTCACCGTGATCTCATAGGTGGATGGGACTTCAAAACAGACCGGATTCGGGATGGCTTCAGGATCAGTTTTTCCCTCCTTCATTTCAACCGGGATTTCCAGCTCCTTGACGGCGCGCAGCAAAGCCTGGGCCAGCCGGTTGTACGATTCAAGAACGGTCCCGGCGATGCGTGGCTCGTCGTTGGGAGCGATGACCGAGTAGGTAAGCTCGTCCGTATGCAAGATGGCGCGTCCCCCGGTGGCGCGGCGGACAACCTCCCAGCCGTGTTCCTGCAGTCGTTCCGTGTCCACATCAGCAAAGGGCTGGGCATGCCCGAGAGAGAGACAGGGCGGGTCCCAGGCGTACAGCCTGAGGGTCGGGCCGGAGACGCCTCGTCCAATATGTTCGAGGATCGATTCGTCGAGCGCCATGTTCCACGCACCGCGCGCGGGCGGCGTGATCAAAAGTCGCCAGTTATCCATGGATGATATTCTACCCGGAAGCACAAGTTGGCGTACACTTGGGTGATGACTGCGCTTAAATCCCTCCTGTTTCTAATTGTCGCTCCAGGCATGGTGGCCGGTTATATCCCGCTGGCCCTGCTGCGACAAGGACTGCAAATTGAAACAGGGATCCTTGCCTGTCTGGCTTTTCCGTTGTGGCTGGTGGGATGGTGCATCCTTTTATGGAGTTTCTGGAATTTCCTGCGTGAAGGACGCGGTACGCCAGCGCCGGTCGATGCGCCAAAGGAGCTGGTGACCGTTGGGTTTTATCGTTATATGCGCAATCCGATGTATGCCGGCATCGTTCTGATCCTGACGGGTTATTTCCTCTGGTTCGGATACTGGTCGCTGTTGATTTACACCCTGATCGTTTTTGGCATTGTGCATCTGTTCATTACTCTTTATGAGGAACCTGCCCTGAAAAGGAAATTTGGGTCCTCGTATGAAGAGTATTTAAGACAGGTCCCACGCTGGGTCCCAAGGCAGCCCAGGTGATATGCAGAGACGATTTGCGAAATATAAGGATATTCAATAGGATAGGGAGAACCAGGCTTCTTCCAACAAAAACAACATGAAATACATCGGTGAAATTGCAGCGCTCGCGACAGCTTTTTTCTTTGCCATGACGGCCCTGATATTTACCTCCACGGGACGCTCGGTCGGTTCGCAGGTGACGAACCGTATGCGCCTTTTAATCGCGCTGGTCTACCTCATCATTCTCAACATTATACTTTTCCATGAACCGCTGCCCTTTTCGGCCGGCTCCTCCCCCTGGATCTGGCTGGCACTTTCGGGGATCATCGGCCTGTCCCTGGGGGATGCATTCCTGTTCCAGTCCTATGTTTCCATCGGGCCGCGCCTGGGCAGTCTGCTGTTAAGCCTGGCGCCCGTTTTCGGTGCTGTGATTGCGTGGATATTTTTCGGCGAGATTCTGACGGCCCTGCAGATCACAGGCATTGCGCTGACCCTGGCCGGAATCGGCTGGGTGGTCCTCTCGAATAAGGAGCCGCCCAACACGCCTCATGGGCATACCCGGCGTGGCGTGCTCTTCGGGGTGCTGGCAGCGCTCGGCCAGGCGGTGGGACTGGTCTTTTCGAAGCAGGGAATGCCCGCGGGTTTCTCTCCCTTCCAGGCGAACGCCATCCGCATGCTGGCAGCGGTCATTTTTATCTGGGCCTGGGCAGCGCTTCAGGGCAAAGCGCGGGGGACGATCGAGAGTGTGCGTGGGAAGCGGCAGGTCCTGGGATTGCTCGCGCTCGGTGCCTTTGTCGGGCCACTGCTCGGCGTCTCCTCCTCCCTGTTTGCCATCCAGCATGCGGAGATCGGCGTGGCGAGCACCCTGATGGCGCTGACACCGGTGATCCTGCTTCCGATCAGTTATTTTGTCTACCGGGAAAAGGTTGGCTGGCAGGCGATCGTCGGGACGGTGCTTGCGATCGCGGGCGTTGCCATCCTGTTTCTGGCATAATAGGAGCAGCGTTCCCCAGAGAGGAGAGATGTCCCATGGATAAACCTTTAATTCGCGCAGATCAGGTCCG
>JBLMZU010000684.1:0-17791 GCA_050258995.1 Bacteroidota bacterium | reverse complement strand
TGTCTCACGTTTGGTGGAGAAGGCGATCAGGCTGGGACCGGCACCGGAGAGAGCCACGGCGGAGGCGCCGGCCTGTTTCATCGCATCCATGGCTGCCTGGGCGCCGGGGATGAGCGGGATGCGATAGGGCTGGTGCAGCCTGTCGGTCATGGCCTCCTTGAGCATATCCAGGTCGCCCTGTCGAAACGCCTCCGTGACGATGACAGCCCGGCTGATGTTGTAGATGGCATCCTTGCGGTCGACGACCTTGGGCAGAAGGGCGCGTGCCTGTTTGGTGGGGAAATCGAAATCCGGAAAGACCACGGTAATGTGGATCGGCGTATGCTGGCCCGTCAGAGTCAGCCGCAGGGACACGACATGGCTTTCGTGAATGATCGAGGCCACCAGTCCGCCGAGCATGGCGGGGGCGACATTATCGGGATGGCCTTCGGTTTCTATCGCAAGTTTCAATATTTCTTCACGTGAGAAGGGCTCGCCAAGCAGGGCGTTCGCGCCAAGCATTCCGGTCAGCAGTGCTGCCGAGCTGGAGCCGAGCCCCGAACCCAGTGGCACGCGATTGGTGCAATGGATTTTTAGCCCATTACAGGGCCTGCCTGCCAGTTCGTAAACTTGTAATGCCCCCTCAACAACCGCGTTGCTTTGATCTGTTGGGAGTTTGCCGATGCCTTCGCCTTCAACCTTGACTGATATTTTTTTGTCCTTCGTTGGGACAAACGTAGCTTCGTTCCATAGATCCAATGCCAGGCCCAGGGCATCGAACCCGGGACCCAGGTTGGCAGACGTGGCGGGGACTTTAACTGTGATTTTCATAATGAAGTTAATCAAAAAGCGTACAGCACTTGCATCTGACACAGGTGCAGGTAATGACTCTCAGCGGGAAAGACCGATCGTTAAGAAGTCTTTCCAAAGTTTTTCCTTTGTGAAACTTGTGTCCTTCGTGGTTAATTTTTATCCCAGGATCAATTCTTCAAGAGCTTCGAGTTTCGGCGGGACAATGCGCGGCTTTTGCATGTCCCTCGTGATAATGTCAGGATCCTTTAGCCCATGCCCGGTACAGATCGCAACAACGCGTTTCCCTTTAACATTCAGCCTGCCACTTTCCACCTCGATCGCCAGCCCTGCAAGACCTGCAGCGGAAGCAGGCTCAACCCATATGCCTTCGAGCGAAGCAAGCGTTCTCTGCATGTGCAGAATCTGTTCATCGGTGGCAGCGATGATGCGTCCGTTTGATTCTTCCGCGGCTTGCAGGGCCTGTTCCCCGCGGGCCGGCTTTCCGATGCGGATGGCGGTCGCTACCGTTTCAGGCTTTTCGATGGGATGGCCCACGACCAGCGGCGCGGATCCGGCTGCCTGGACGCCCAATACCTGCGGCAGACCAGTCGATTTTAATTCATTGTATTGTTTAAAGCCTGCCCAGTAGGAGGTGATATTACCGGCATTCCCGACCGGCAGGCACAGCCAGTCCGGGGCTGATTCCAATACATCACAGATCTCGAACGCCGATGTCTTTTGACCTTCGATACGATAAGGATTGATGGAATTTACAAGACAGATGGGGTGCTTGTTTGTGATCTCGACCACCATGGTCAGCGCGTCGTCGAACGAGCCGTCGATCTGGATCACCTGGGCACCGTAGGCGATCGCGCCCGCCAGCTTGCCGGCCGCGACCTTTCCCTGCGGGATGAGCACGATGGATTTCATGCCTGCCCGGGCCGCGTAGGCCGCGGCCGAGGCGGCAGTGTTGCCGGTCGAGGCGCAGATGACGGTTGTGGCAGCCCGGCCCAGGGCTTCGCTGACGGCGGCGGTCATGCCGCGGTCCTTGAAGGAGCCGGTCGGGTTGAGGCCCTCGTATTTGATAAAGAGATCGAACCCGCCGCCAAGCTGGCGGGACAAACGCTGGGCCGGGATCAAAGGCGTGTTGCCTTCGAGCAGGCTGACGGTGCTCGCGACCGTGTAAGCCGGGATGTCGAGCAGGTGGCCATATTTGTGAAGGAGTCCGTGGTAGGTCATGGCGTGAGTTTAGCATAAAAATTCATGGATGCTTAATTTTTTGCAGCTATACTTCCGTGATGAAGTGGTTCCTGAATTTAGCGCTGTGTTGTTTATTGGCGGCGTGCGCGGCGGAAGTCACACCTGTGGTGCCGACACAAACTCTCGTTCCGCCTCCATCTCCGACCCCTGCTTTCTCGAATGCCATAACATCCAGGTTCAATCCGCCGGCCAGTGTGCCCTCACGAACTCCGCGGCCGACCTCGATTGTCCTGCCCACATTGCAGCCATCCTCCACGCCTCTGCCCTTCACCACACCATTCGACGTCGACGCCTGGAAGGACCAGCCAGTCATCCCGACCGTGGATCCCAGCATCCGGGCCATTTATGATTACGGACAGACGCTCGGCAATGACCCGCACGCCTTTTCGATCTTCGGCGACTGCCAGGAACGGCCGGCGGATTTCTTTGGCGTGTTCGAATCAGATCCAACAGCTGTAGCGGCCCTTTCTCCTGGGCTCCAGGAAACGGTCGCAAATTTTCAGGGTTCTTTCAATCGCGAAAGCCCCACCGCCCAGGATGGGACCACCCCCGGTGCCCTCCTGTGGACCCAGTGGCACCGCGGTGAATATGGCTGTTCATTCCGCGAGACCCCCGTGGAATGTGAGCTGCGCGTCCATCGCCCCTCGTTCGTGATCATCCAGATCGGCACGCATTTCGAATCCCGCAACACGGAATATTTGCGGAAGGTCATCCTGCAGTTGATGGACGCGGGCGTTGTGCCGATCCTGGCCACGAAAGCCGACAACCGTGAGAAGGACGAGCGCATCAACCGGGACATGTGGAACCTGGCCTCCGAATATGACCTGCCCCTCTGGAACTTCTGGGCCGCAGTCTCGGACCTTCCCAACCGGGGACTCTACACCCGTGAGGATCGCCCCCTACAGGGGGATGTTTACCTGACCGAGGACGCCTCCATCCGCCACCGTATGACGGGCCTGGAAGCTTTGGATGCGGTCTGGCGTGTGGCAACAGGCAAATCGCCCTAGGTATGCTCAGTAAATAAAAGACTCCTGGTGGAACAGGAGTCCTTGTCGTTGGATTTCTTATCCCTGAAGGGGTGGTGCATCCCTGTCGTACACAAAGACCTGGATGTCGATGCCTTCGTGGTTGAGCAGGTCAAGCGCCGGAAGGAAAGTGACATCCTTGCTCTTTTGGATGTCCCCGGCGGGTGCATAAACGCTCAGCCGCGCCTCCGCGCCAGACATTTTCACCGTCTTCACCTGTGCATCTCCACAGGCGACGCTGATCGGATCGCTCACCTGGCGAATGGCATCCTCCAGGGACATGGCTTACTTTGCAATCTTTGCCACCGTTACGCCCGCACCCCCTTCGTTGTCTTTCGGCTCTTCGAAGGACGCGACGTACGGGCTGGCTTTCAAGGCACTGCGGACAGCCTCACGCATCCTTCCGGTCCCCTTGCCGTGGACGATACGGACGAATAACAGTCCGGACGAATAGGCGCGTTCCAGGTAGCGTTCCAGTTCATCGAGCCCATCCTCCACCAGCTTGCCGCGCAAGTTCAGCTCAAGTCCGGGAGATTTTGTGCTACTCAAGACTGCCCGGGCACTGCCTTCGCCCACCTGCTTTTTCTCCTCGCCGGCTTTGACTGTTGCCGAAGGGTTCTTCTGAACCGACTCTTCCTCCTGACCCTTCCTGATCAAATCCACCAGCCGCGCCCGTACCCGCAGGCTCCCCACCTGGACCTCCGCGTCCGACTCGCCCAGGGCGGTGACCACTCCCTCGGCGTTCAAGGTGGTGACAGTCACTTTTTCTCCCAAGCGGAGAGGCTGCCCACTGTCCACCGAAAACAGGTTGCCTTTCCTCTCCACCGGCGCTTCGACTTTTTCTCCGATCGCCTCTGCTTTTTCCTCGATTTTGTTCAGTGCATCCAGGGGTTGTTTTGCCTTCTTAAGCTGTGATCTGAGAGAGTCAATGTTTCTTCTCAGCACGGCCACTTCGAGCTCGCCTTCCGCCCGGGCTTTGGCAAGAACTTCACGGCGCTCATCCTCGATCTTTTCCAGCCGCGTTTCAATCTCCCGGGTTTGTGCTTCCAGCCTGTCGCGTGCCTTCTCCAGTTTTTGCCTTTCGCGGGCTGTGCGGTTGCGTTCCTTGCGGATGTCGTCCAACAGTTTGTCGGCGCGCAGGTCTTCGGGGTTGATCTCCTCTTTTGCCGAGTCGATGATCTGCTGCGAGAGGCCCAGGCGCTGGGCGATCAGCAGCGCGTTGGACCGTCCCGGCAGGCCGATGGTCAGGCGATAGGTGGGGCGCAGGGTCTTAATATCGAACTCCAGTGATGCATTGACCACGCCTTCGGTGGAGTGGGCAAAGGTCTTGAGCTCGGGATAATGAGTGGCCACGAGAGTCGTGCACCCGTTTTCAAGCAGGAACTTCAGGATGGCCTGCGCCAGCGCCGCGCCCTCCTGGGGATCGGTGCCTGCGCCCAGCTCATCGAAGATCACCAGCGACCGGGCATCGATCTGTTTCAGGATGCGGATGATGTTGGTGATGTGTCCACTGAACGTGCTGAGCGACTGCTCGATGGACTGCTCGTCGCCGATATCGGCATAGACGGCATGGAAGAACGGCAGCTCCGAGCCGCTCTGCGCCGGGATGTGCAGTCCGCTCTGGGCCATCATGGCCAGCAGGCCTACGGTCTTCAACGAAACCGTTTTACCGCCTGTGTTCGGACCGGTAATGACGATGGCGCGCGTGCCCGGGCGGGGATCCACATTGATGGGAACAACAGTATTGGGATCGAGCAGGGGATGCCTTGCACTCATCAGACTGATGGACCGCGGTCCATGGTCCACTGTCAGTTGTGCTTCCGGCTTCTGTTTTCTGCTTTCGCCCCGATGGCTGCCGTCCGGCTTGAAAAGAAGCGGCTCGCTGGCCTTCAATTCGTCCGCATACTTTGCCTTGGCAAAGATTAGGTCCAGCATGGCCAGGTTTTCCATCCCATAGATGAGCTGCTCGCGATGCTCGGCGATCTGGCCGGAGAGCTCATGCAGGATGCGGCGTTCCTCATCGCGCTCCTGGAGCTCGAGCTCGCGCATCGCATTATTCAGCTCCACGATC
Organism: Bacteroidota bacterium; assembly: GCA_050258995.1. GTDB lineage: Bacteria > Chloroflexota > Anaerolineae > Anaerolineales > Villigracilaceae > Defluviilinea. Next base: position 12,664 of record JBLMZU010000684.1, on the reverse strand, counting down.
GGCAGTGGCTCCACAAACAGGGTCGCGCCGCTGGAGGACTGGTCGTGGATCACGGCTTTAATCTGACCCTTGTACTCGGCCCGCAGTGGGATGACATACCGGCCGTCGCGCTGCGTGATGATCGGCTCCTGGAGCTTATTGGCGGACTCGGTCAGATAACGCTGCAGGCGCGACATCAACCGGTCGTGGGCGATCTTGATCTCCCGGCGCAGGGTGGCAAGCTTTGGAGAGGCGGAATCCAGCACTTCGCCGCGATCAGAGAGGACGCGCGAGATCGCGTCCACCATGCCGTACGCCTCCGGCAGGCCGGCCGCGGTCTGGCTTAGACGCGGGTACTCGTCCGTTTTACGCTCGAGCGATCTTTTCAGTTCCCGGCTCGAGATCAGCGTGGACTTGATATCCAGAAGCTGCTGTGGATCGAGTACGCCGCCGCGTGCCGCCAGGTCTACAGCCGGCCGGATGTCGTGCGCACCGCCGACGCCGATGCTGTCATTGGTGGAGAATAATTGGCGCGCCTCCCTTGTTTCCTCAAGACGGGCCAGGGCAAGATCGTAAGAGTCGGTCGGCTCGAGCTGGCGCGCCAGCTCCATCGAAGCGGAGAAGTCGCAGAAACCGGCCAGCCGCTCGATGATCTTTGGGTATTCAAGGACATGCAGGGTTTTGGTATCCATCGCGTGTGGAATTATAAACCAGACAAATTGTCGTTTGCCGATTTGGGCATCAAGTCCTCGTATTCACTGTCGTAAACAAGAGGCACTTGGAAGAAAATAAAAAGGCGGAGAACTCTCCGCCTCCTGGAAGATTCTGCGTGGATTATGCGCTTCGCCTCGCCCACAACGCTGCACCCACGATTCCAGCCTGGTTGAGAAGCTGGGCTGTGACGATCGGCGTATTGATATTGAGAAAAGGCACGTATTTTTCGGACTGCTTGCTGATGCCGCCCCCGACGATGAAGAGATCAGGCCAGAATAATTTTTCCATCTCCTGAAGGTATTTGCTTAATTTCTTGGCGTAATCCTTCCAGGATAGATCAGAAGCCTGGCGGGCCGCATCCGACACCCGGTGCTCGGCGTCCATGCCCTTCATTTCCAGGTGGCCAAATTCTGTGTTCGGCAGGAGCTGCCCGTCATAAAAAATTGCCGTTCCAATCCCGGTTCCCAGAGTGAGCATGATAACGGTTCCCGGATGTCCTTTGCCGGCGCCAAATTCCATCTCAGCCAGGCCGGCTGCATCCGCATCGTTGATCATGTGACAATCGCAGCCTGTGACCTTGGTGAACAGATCATCAGCATTCGTACCCACCCACTTGGGAGAGATGTTGGCGGCCATCATGGCCACCCCCGCCTTGATCGGCGCGGGAAAGCCGATCCCCACCGGTCCATTCCAGTGGAAAGCCTTGGTGATCTCAGCCACGACTTCCGCCACGGGCTGGGGCTCCGCCTTTTCCGGGGTTTTGATGCGAACCCGTTCGGCCAGCATTTCGCCGGTATCCGTGTCCACTGGTGCACCTTTGATGCCTGACCCGCCTACATCAATGCCTAGAATCTGCATGAATCACCTCCGATATTTGTTACCGGAATGTACCACAGAATGAAGGAAAGTTGGTCTAAAAAAAGAGACTTCTTATCAGGGCTTCCGTGCCTTCAGGGAAAGCAAGAGTGGGATCATGGAAAACTGAGGTGGAAACCGCCAGTATCCATCTGCGCCTGCGACCATGAGAAGAAATTTTGCGCGCAGGGCAAAGGGAAACTCGTGCAGGAATTCGACCCGCAGGCCTTGATCATCGAGGTGATAACCTCACCGAGGCTGTGATCCCACAGGTAGTAGATCCTGCCCTGAAAATTATTGCCATAGGATGCGTTCGATTCGGCTTGAATCCGGCCGCGTCGTAGAACGGGGAATTTTCGTGCTCGGCTGTCCAATCATTCCACAACTTTTGATTGGCCTGTAAATATTCGTCCATAAAATCCGCTCCTGTGCCTGTAAGAAGGATATATGAGTTTTACCTGGAGTGCCGTTTATCGAGGGAAACATGTTATACTGGCGCTACCGCAATTTTATTTGGGAATTGTTTTGAGACTCTGAACACAGCCCGATGAACGTTGGATCGGGCTTTTTTGTTGGGCGGGTCCCTCTGCAAAGAGGGATCTTGATTGGCAAGAAATATATTCACGGAGTCATCGAAACATTCCACAGATCCCCCTATCGGGATGATAAAGGAAAAGATGACAACCGATTTTACCTCCCTGAACCTGCGCGAAGAGGTTGCGCAGGCCATTACCGAGCTTGGATATACCGAGCCCACACCGATCCAGTCCGCGATGATCCCGATCATGCTCAGTGGGGCAGATGTGATCGGACAGGCGCAGACCGGCACCGGCAAGACCGCCGCCTTTGCGTTCCCCATATTACAAAACTATAAACCCGACCGTTACGTCCAGGCCCTGGTCCTGGCGCCGACGCGGGAGCTTGCCCTGCAGGTTGCCGACTCCATGATCCAATATGGCAAGCACCTGGATGTACGCGTGCTCGCCGTCTATGGCGGGCAGCCCTATGGTCCACAGATCTCACGCCTCAACCGCGGCGTGGACGTGGTCGTCGGCACCCCCGGGCGTCTGCTCGACCTGATCGAGCGCAATGCCCTCAACATCAAGCACGTCCGCACGGTGGTGCTGGACGAGGCGGATGAGATGCTAAACATGGGCTTCATCGAGGATGTGGAAAAGATCCTGGCAGAGACGCCGGAGGAGAGACAGACCGCTCTTTTCTCCGCAACGTTGCCTGTACGCATCCGTACCCTTGCCAGTCGTTTCATGCGCGACCCACAGTCGGTCCTCATTAAACGGCAGACCCTGACGCTGGAGTCCACCGAGCAGCGCTACTATCTCGTCCACGAGTCCGACAAGACCAACGCCCTGACGCGCCTCTTTGAGATCGAGCCGATCAAGAGCGCGCTGATCTTTGCCCGCACGCGCGCCGAGACGGCCACCCTGGCCAACGAGCTGGTCGTGCGCGGCATACCGGCCGAAGCCATCCACGGAGACCTGGACCAGAACGCGCGTGAGCGTGTTCTGGGTCGTTTCCGTGCAAACCAATTAAAAGTTCTTGTTGCTACAGACGTTGCTGCACGTGGCCTCGACATCGAGGACATCTCACATGTATTCAACTACCACCTGCCCGATGACGCCGAAGTGTACATCCATCGCATCGGGCGTACCGGCCGTGCGGGCAAGACGGGCATTGCCATCACCCTGGTTTCGCCGCGCGAAAAGCGGCGCCTGCGCGAAGTGGAGGCTCTCACCAAGCAGCCGATCAAAAAGATGGAGCTGCCCACCGTGTCTGAGATCCATCGTCACCGTGAGGCGCAGGTTGTCGAAACGCTGAAGATCTGGCTGGGGCGTGGTCGTTACAAACGTGAGCTGGAGATGGTGCAGGAACTGATCGCAGCCGGACACGATCCCTTGAACATTGCTGCTGCTGCTGTCAAGATTGCACGGGCGGATGAGAAGCAGCGTCCCATTGCTGAGATCGCGGAAGTAAAAACGGAACGCCGCGAAAAGGAAATCGGACGCGATGGTAAACGTGAGTCCACCAGACGCGGCGAGCGCCCGGAGAGGGCAGCGGGTCCACGACGCCGGTCCGACGGTTCCCATGAGGAGGGGATGGTCCGCATGAAATTGAATAAAGGCAAGATGCATGGTGTCCGTCCCAGTGATATTGTGGGTACGATCGCCTACAATGCCAATATCCCTGGCTACGTAATCGGCAAGATCCGCATTGAAGACAAGACCACCTTTGTGGATATTCCAGAAGATGTGGTGGAGCAGGTGCTCAAGCAAAACGGCAACTATCGGATAGGAAAAGAAAAAATTGCTCTGAGCAAAGTTTGATAGACAGACAGTCCCCGGATTTCGGGGACTTTTTATTTCGGATGGATTTGGTATGAATTTATGAGAGTTACCTAAGAGAGTGATCTTGTGCATTGACGTCTTACAAAATATCCATAAAATATGGACTAAATCTAGACACAAACTAGACAAACATTAGACAGGAGAGACTACAATGAAATCGAAGTTTTTGTTTGGTATGCTGGTTCTGACACTTGTCCTGGCCGCCTGTGCACCGCAGGCAACGCCCACTGCTGCTCCCACGGCCAAGCCGGTCACCATGCCGACAGCCACGGCAGCCCCCACGGAAGCGCCAACTGAGGCGCCGAAATCCATTGTTGATATTGCGTCCTCTGACCCTCGCTTTAGCACTTTGGTCGCCGCCGTGCAGGCTGCAGGCCTGGTGGACACACTAAAGGGAGATGGACCTTTTACGGTTTTTGCCCCGACCAATGATGCCTTTGCCGCCCTGCCTGCGGGTACCGTCGAGAACCTGCTCAAGCCTGAGAACAAGCAGCAGCTCACCGACATCCTTCTCTACCACGTTGTCCCTGGCAAGGTGATGGCTGCCGATGTGGCTGCTTTGGATGGCAAGATGGTGGATACCGCCCTGAAAGGCAAGCAGATCGCCATTAAGACCGACATGGGCAACGTCACATTGAATGACAAGGTCAAGGTGATTGCCACCGATATCGAGGCCTCCAATGGCGTGATCCATGTCATCGACTCGGTCCTGCTCCCACCTGTAGATGAGGCTGCCTCTCCGGCGGCGCAAAAAGACATCGTCGATACCGCGGTGGCCGATGGCCGCTTCAAGACCCTGGTGGCGGCCGTTACGGCTGCCGGGTTGGTGGAGACCCTCAAGGGTGAAGGTCCCTTCACCGTGTTCGCCCCCACTGACGATGCCTTCGCCGCCCTGCCCGCCGGTACCATCGAAAGCCTGCTCAAGCCCGAGAACAAGCAGAAGCTCGCCGACATCCTGCTGTATCATGTGGTTCCCGGCAAGGTCATGGCTGCCGATGTAACCGGTCTGACCAAAGCCACCACTGCCCTGGGCAAGGACATCAACATCAAGGTGGAGGATGGCAAGGTTATCCTCAATGACAAGGTCCAGGTGATCATGACCGACATTGAAACCTCCAATGGCGTCATCCACGTGATCGACGGGGTTCTCCTCCCGCCTCAATAACAAAGGTAAATCTTCTCCTCCCAACTATACAGGCCATGCAACTGCATGGCCTGTATCAATTTAGAACGATTGTATGTCAGCCCGACTCGGTCTTTTGCTCCCGTTTTACCACGCCGTTCTTTTCAACAGTTGGATCCTCCACCGGGCGTATCAGGCCTTCCGGGATATCCCTTTCGTTATACAGCGCCATGCTGCCGGTTGGGTCATAGTTCGGAGCCAGGTATCTCGCATCTGTCAGCTCTTCGCTGATCTCCCAAAGCCTTTGCTGAAGACCGCGGTCCTGGAAGTAATCGGACAGCTGGATCTCTGCATCCTTCCTCATGAATTTGCCGTGCGAGTCCTTGAGTTCGGGACTCAATATATATTTTGTAACGTCCTTAGCAGCCCGGCCGGGCGTGAGGGCGAACAGCCAGGCAAGCATCCGATTGATCCAGGGTGCTTCTTTGAGAATCTCGGAGCGGACCAGCCCCGGGTAAAAGGCGCTCACCGAAACACCTGAGTTCTCCAACCGCCGGGCAAGTTCATAAGTGAACAGCAGGCTGGCAGCCCGGGCTGCCTGGAATGTTTGGATGGAATTGAACCGGCGTTCGTTTTGCAGATCATCAAAATCGAGCTGGCCGGTGGTCGGAGCCGTCAGATTGAGGATGTGCGCCTGGCCGCTGGCACGCAGGCGATCGAGCAGAAGGTTGGTCAGCAAAAAGGGACCCAGATAATTGGCAGCGAACATCTCCTCGAAACCGTCCACGGTCAGGTGGCGCTGCTTCCGGTAAATGCTGTTATTGTTGATCAGGACATCAATTTTCTCATACCTGGAATTGATGATTTCCGCCAGATTGCGCACGGAGGAGAGGTTGGACAGATCGGCGAGACGCAATTCCACATGGGGATTTTGGGTGATCGTGGAAATCTCCCGTTCAACTTCTTCTCCGTTCGAGTCGGCCGGTGCCACCATGATCACGGTTGCACCGGTTATTGCCAGTCCAAGCGCAATGGCCTTGCCGAGAGGGGAAGTTACGCTTGTTACCACATAAATTTTGGAACTGACTGTTTCCATCACTTGCCTCCTGACTTTTTCTTCACTGTTTTGGAATTCCTGTCCTCGTCCTCTACTTCGATTACCACACTGTCATCCTTGCCGCGTTTTACCTTCGCCTTGGCTTTACGCGCCAGCTTCAGGTAATCCTCGCGGATCGCTTCCAATTCCGTGTCGTCCAGCTCCTCCAGGTCGATCATCGTATTCCTGGCAGCGTCCACCGCCCGCAGCAGCTCGTCGAGCTTGATCTGCAGGGCGTCCGTATCACGGTTCTGGGTGTTCTGGATGAGGAAGACCATCAGGAAGGTGATGATGGTGGTGCCGGTATTGATGACCAGCTGCCATGTGTCGCTGAAATGAAAAAGCGGACCCATGATCGCCCAGAGCAAAATAATGACCACCGCGCCGATACATGTCGAAGGCCTGCCCGCCGCGCGGGAGGCCCACTTGGCTGCCCGCGTGAACCAGGACAGATGATTGGTGCTCATAGGCTGCTCCTTATTTGGGAGTTACATCGATTGTGTGATTCCCAGCCTGGCTTATTTTCCAATCCCGATATTTGAACAGATCCCTCTCGATCAAAAACAGGCAGGCTGCAATCACGGTGGCATCGTCCACGGCGCCTACAAATGGGATCACATCCGGCACTAGATCGAAGGGATTAATTACATAGATCAGCGCAAAGGCCGCGGCGGCGATGGTCCACCGCATGGCACGACGGTAGTTGCCTGCACGCCAGTCTCGAATGAGAGACGTCATCATCCGGCCATCCTCGACGAAGCGCTTCAGCGGTCCCCGCGCACTAAATTGCTTGCGGATATCATCGGCATGGTCCGCCACATTCTCAATATCCTGATCGATTACCTTTTCCGCCCCCTCCCTGACATATTCCTCGTCAATTTTCCTAAACATTCAGTCTCTCCTTTCCGTCTTTAACAATAAACGGGCAGCCCAGGGATTTGTGACTGCCCGTCCAGGAAGGGGGGACTGATTATTTTAAGGTTTCTGACTTGCCTGTCTGGCTTTTTTGAGATTTTTATTCCTCCATCCAGACCTTCAAGATTTCCTTCACCGATCGCCGCATCTCCATGGAAAAGTCTGCGCTGAATTTGTGCAGGTAAGTAGCCTGCCCGACCGTGGTAATGCCCTGCATGGACTTGCCTGCCGGCAGCCGGCTTTGGCGCTCACTGAACATTTCGCCAAACTCCTCGCTGCTCAGCCGGCGGTAGCGGTTCTCGAACAGGATGAACTTTTCATCGAACCGCGAAGTGTACTCCCGGTCATTTTGCTGCCGGGTGGGATACCCGAAGACCAGCATGCCGATCGGAAAGACATACTGCGGCAGGCAGAGCATTTCCCGGTGGGTCTCATACTGTTCCATAATGTCGCCGATATAGCAGGACCCGATCCCGAACGACTCGGCCGCAATGACCGCGTTCTGGGCGGCGATCAACGCGTCGCAGCAGGCGAGGAGGAGATCGGCCTCCTCCGGCTTTTGCATCTTCTGATCCTTCTGTGCGCACATCTCCTCGACACCACAGGCGAGGAAGTAATCGTACCAGCGCTGGTAATCGGCCAGGAAAATCCAGACAAGCGGCGCGCGGGCGATGAAGGGCTGGTTGTCGCAGGTGACTGCCAGTCTGTCCTTCATCGCTTGATCGGTAATCTCCAAAATCGAGTACAACATCAAATTCCCCGCCGTCGGCGCCCGCAACGTGGCTTTCAGGATCTCCGCCCGTATTTCCGGCTCGATCTGCCGATCTTCATACGCCCGCACCGATCTTCTTTTCATCAAAACATCAACGACCTGGTTCATATGGCGCTCCTGTTTTTCTTGTGATTTATTGTACAACCAGGAGACCCTCCGGTATGTAATAAAAAAATCCCTGCGAATGTAATGGCCACCCGGTCATAATCTGTGGATAAAATCAGGGTATTCGAAATTACAGGAGCCCCTGGCATGCTTAAACGTATTTTGAAGTGGATTGGCATTGGACTACTCAGCCTGCTCCTCCTTGCGCTGGTGATGTACGCTTTTCTCCCCAAAGGTCCCCGCGACTTGATGGAATACAAGGACCTGACAAAGACGGAGAAGCAGCTGCTCAAGGCGGATGATTTTGCAGTTGTGGCCGGAACCCCCTGGGCATCCCAGGCTGGCTATGATGTGCTTGCAAAAGGAGGTAATGCCTGTGATGCAGCCGTCGCCTCCCTGCTCACCCTGAATGTTACTCATGGAGAAGCGGCCTCTTTCCCGGGGGTTGCGCCTACCATGTATTACAGCGCCCGGACCGGTGAAGTGAAATCCTATATCGGCGCCGGCAAGGTACCGGATGCAGCGACCATCGAAAAGTTCAAGAAGCGCGGCTTCAAGACCGTGCCTGAGATGGATATCTGGTCGCAGCTGATCCCTGCTTCACCGGATGTGATCGTCGGTTTGCTTACGGATTGCGGGATGATGTCGTTCGGCGAGCTGGCCCAGCCGGCCATCAAGATCGCGCGCACAGGCTTTCCAATGCATTCGATCATGGCCCGGAATCTGGATTTCTCCCTCCTGGAGAGGATTGGATTCACGATCCTGATGCCTGAAAATTCGAGGGTCTTTATCCACAGCGAATGGTGGCGGCCGGTCCATCTGCATGACCGCATGACCTTCCCCGACCTCGCCAACACGCTGGAGGACCTGGCGAACGCCGAACAACAGGCGCTGACCAATGGAGCCACGCGCACTGAGGCGTTGCAGGCTGTCCGCGATTATTTCTATAAGGGACCCATTGCCGAAAAGATCGCTGTCTATCACAAGGAGAAAGGCGGTCTCATCTCCTATAACGACCTTGCCACATACACCGGCGGCTGGGAGCAGCCCGTCGTCGGTCATTACAAGGATTACACCATTTATGCAAACGGGACCTGGTCACAGGGCGTGATGGAATCCCTGATCCTGCAAACCCTGGAAGGCATTGATCTGAAGAGCCTGGGGCACAACTCGCCACAGTACATCCACACCGTCACCCAGGCCATCGACCTTGCCATGGCGGACCGGGATGCCTACGTCGCGGACCCCGCCTTTGTGAATGTGCCGCTGGACGTTCTCCTTTCAAAGGATTTCGCGAATGCGCGCCGCGCCGCCATGACAGATCGCGCCTTCGCCTCCCTGCCAGACCCGGGGCCGCTGACTTCACCCCCGAGCGGATCCGCGCCCGAGACGCTTTCCGGGCTCTCTCCCCTGCAGAGCCTGCTTTCGATGGCGGATTTCTCCACCGGGCAGGATACCAGCCAGCTCGTCGTGATCGATGCGCAGGGCAACGCGGTGGTGATGACACCATCCGACTTCCCGCAGACTCCCATGATCCCCGGCACGGGACTCAACCTGGGTAACCGCATGAACCAGTTCCGCCTCGACCCGAATTCGGTCAACGCCTTGCAGCCGGGTAAACGGCCGCGCATTACACCGCACGCGGTCATCCTCTTCAAAGACGGCAGGTTCTACATGGCCCTTTCCACGCCGGGCGGCGACATGCAGGCCCAGGCCCTCGTCCAGGTCCTGTTGAACATGGATATTTTTGGGATGGATATCGAACAGGCCGTCAGCGCGCCGCGTTTCTATACGATCGCCTCTCCCTCCTCGTTTGCGCCGCATGAATCCTATCCCGGGCATATCCGGCTTGAATCTGATCTCTATGCCACTGCAGCAGATGGGCTCAAAACGCTGGGCTATACGCCGGAGGAAAGCCCCAAATGGGACACGGACTTCGGCGCGGTCGGCGCGATCATGATCGGTGAGAACGGCCAGCTGCTGGCAGGCGCCGATCCGCGTGAAGAAACAACCGCTCTTGGCAAATAAGAAAAAAAGATGGGAGAAGTGGGAAGTACCGGTGACTTCCCGCTTCTTGGTTGTTAACTGAATTGCAAGCCTATCCGGCAGGGTCCCGGTCTTATAATCCTGCAATGCTCACGTATCTGCAAAACCTGGCCCGGCTGACCCGCGGCGACTTCACCCTTGCACCGCGCCTGGCTGTCTATTACGTGACCCTGCAGTGTAACCTCAACTGTGTCTATTGCGAGGCTTTCGGCTCGCGGCGTAATCAGCTGGTGACACCAAGCCCTACGCCGGAAGACGCAAAACAAATTCTCAAAGTCATCCGCAGTGGCGTGGACCGGCTCTGGCTAACGGGTGGCGAGCCGCTGATGGCTCCCCATCTTTTGGATTTACTGGACTACGCACGAAACGAGTTGAAATTTCGTGAGATCAGCCTGATCACGAACGGTACATTGCTTTCACGAAAAGCCGGAAACAATTCCAGCACTGAGGGCCCTGAGAAAAGGGATTTAAAAAGCTCTGTGCACTCTGTTGTGCAAAATCTCGACCGTCTCATCATCAGCCTCGACTCGACTGACCCACGAGCTTTGCACAAGGTCAGCGTGACGGATGCGTATGCGGAAACAGTAATCGCCAGCGCACGTGAAGCTGCCTCCCTGCAAAAGAAATATAAATTCCAGTTGATCTTCAACGCTGTGATCACCCCCGAGACTCTTCCCGGCATGGAAAAGCTGCTGGCGTTTTGTGAGGAGAACAAAGCGCTCATCTCCTTTTCTCCGCAGTCCGTGAACAACATGCCACGCTATGAGCTGATGACTTCGCCAGGGTATCATGCTTTTATTGAAAAATTGATCCAGCTCAAAAAACAGGGCGCGCCGGTCCTGGGCAGTATCTCCTATTTCAAAACCCTCCTGGACCAGACCCCCTATGAATGCTATCCGACACTTGTGCCGCGCATTCTGCCAGATGGCTGGCTGGCCTTTCCATGCCGGCCGATGGAAAAAGCCGGCGGCGAACAGGGCGGACGGGCGGTCAATTTGCTGAACGTTCGAACGTGGGAGCAAGCCTGGGAGATCGCCAGAGAGAAATATGGGGAAGCGTCTACTTCATGTGTCTCCTGTTTCCAGCAGTGTTATGCAGAACCGTCGTTGATGCAGGCGCATCCTTTTGAATATTTGAGCGAAAAAGTGCACGGCAGCGATCCAGGTACTTATGCTCCCGGGTAAGAATCAATTCACCAGGGATGATCACAGATGAAATATGTTTTGTTTATCGATAAATCAAGTTTTATCCGCGTTTATCTGTGGATCAAAAGGTTTTGATGAGTGATATTGAGGTCATTATCATTGGTGGCGGGGTCGCAGGCCTGAGCGCGGGGCTGCATCTGGCAGAGCGCGGACTGCATCCGTTAATCCTCGAAGCAGATGAAAGGTTTATTGGGGGCAGGCTGGCGGGCGGGGAAACCATCCAGGTGGGTGGGTATTCCTTTCAATTGGAGCATGGCGTCCATGGGATCTGGTCGCAGTATCGCAACCTGCAGGCCATGCTGGCTCGCCATAATTTGCGGCCGGTCTTTGTGCCCGCACAGGAGGAAAACTGGATCTATAAAACCGGCAGCTATGTAGGCACGGCTCCGGTTGGCTCAAAGATCCGGCGCTCGTTCCTCCCACCGCCGCTTCACTATTTGCAGCTGTTCCTGAGCGGCAGATTTTTATGGATGCTGGACCTGCGCGATTGGGCATCGCTGTTCAATGTCTGGGCGGGATTGATCATGGCGGTCGGCATCGACCCATTTGCCGAGAACCAGCCCATGCAGGGGATGACGCTCGGGAGCATGACCCGGAAATGGTCACCGGCGCTCAAGTCTTTGTTCCTGGGGCTGGCCCGCAACGGGCTTTCCAGCCACCCGGACGAAGTATCGATCTCTGGATTTATTGCCTTCCTTCGTTTTTACACCCTGCTGCGCCGCGACGCCTGGATGTTCTCCTACCTGCCTGAGGATGGCGGGACCAGCATCTGCGAGCCCCTGGCAGCCAGGATCAGCGAGCTCGGAGGCAGAGTCCGGCTCGGGTCCCGCGTGAACCGGGTGGAGAGATCGGGGGAGGAGTGGCGGGTGATCTGGGATACGAGCGAGGGGGAAGAGTCCGCCTGCGCGCAGGAAATCATCCTGGCGACCGATCCCAGGAATGCCAAGAAGATTTTATTATCAAGCTTCGGCGAGCGGGTGGACGAATTGTTCTTCCCGCGGGCACTGTCGAATGCGGTGATCCGCTTGTGGTTCGACGGCAGGCCGCGCAAGTCGGCCGAGGCGGGCATCTTCACAGGTAATTTTACAATTCATAATTATTTCTGGCTGGACCGCCTCTACAACCCCTTCCGTCGATGGGCGCGTGAGACGAATGGCAGTGTCCTCGAAGTGCATGTGTATGGACCGCCCGAGACGCTGGCGGAGCCCGACGCCGTACTGCTTGCCCGGGCGATCCAGGATGTGCAGCAGGCCTGGCTCGAGCTGCAGGGTCATCGCATCGGACAGCATCTGCAGAGAAATCCTGAAACACATACATTACCGGCCGTCGGGCCGAAGGAAAAATACCTGGGAATTAAGACCCCCTGGAATCATCTGTTCTGTGCGGGTGACTGGGTGAGGCACCCGGCGCCCTCCTTCTTTCTCGAGCGCGCCTGCCTGACGGGGATCGAGGCTGCCAACGCCGTGTTGCGCTCTCACAATTTACAGCCCT
>JBLMZU010000683.1:0-6249 GCA_050258995.1 Bacteroidota bacterium | reverse complement strand
TTCCTGGGCCGCCCGCAGATAGTCATCCTCATCGTAATCGACCGGGATCATGGTCACGGCGCGCCAGCGCACGACCCAGGCGAGGGCAACGACCACAAGTACGGCGAGCAGGGTCAGGGGGAGCCGGAGGCGTTGAATCTTATCATCCATAGCCTGAATGCCAGACGAGAAAGGGGCGATCCACAGTCGCCCCTTGGGGTTTATTCTTCTTCTTCGACGACGCCCGCGGCCGAGAGCCGGTCGGCCTCATCGCGGGTGGAGAGCTCGTCGATGAACTGGTCAATGGAGCCATCCATCACGGCCGGCAGGTTGTAGATCGACTGGCCGATGCGGTGATCGGTGACACGGTTCTGGGGATAGTTATAGGTACGGATCTTTTCCGAGCGCTCGCCCGTGCCCACCTGGGAACGGCGGTCTGCAGACTCCTCGGCGCGGCGCTTTTCCTCTTCCAATTCATATAAACGGGCCCGCAGGATGCTCAGGGCACGCAGCTTGTTCTGCAGCTGGGAGCGCTCGTCCTGGCAGGTCACGATCATGCCGGTCGGCTTGTGATACAGGCGCACGGCGGTGGAGTTCTTCTGCACGTTTTGCCCGCCGGCGCCCGAGGAGCGATAGACCTCGATCTCGATGTCGCTTTCCGGGATGTCGATCTCGACGTCGTCCACTTCGGCCATGACGGCAACCGTGGCCGTGGAGGTATGGATGCGTCCCTGCGCTTCGGTGGCCGGGACACGCTGGACGCGATGTACGCCCGATTCGTATTTGAGCTTCGAATAGACGCCCTTGCCCTTGACCCCAAAGATGACTTCCTTGTATCCGCCCACACCGATCGCGTTCTCGGACATCACCTCGATCTTCCAGCGTTTTTCTTCGGCGTAGCGCGTGTACATGCGGAACAGGTCCGCGGCGAAGATGGCAGCCTCGTCGCCGCCCGCGCCGGCCCGGATCTCGACGAAGACGTTCCTGTCATCGCGTGGATCCTTGGGGACCAGCAAGCCCCGGATCTCCTTTTCGAGTGTCTCGATCCTGGGGTTTAGATCGGCAATATCTGCCTCGGCCAGGGCGAGCAGCTCGGCATCGCTCTCCGTATCAAGAAGCGCCTGGGCTTCCTCCCGGCTCTTGATCGCCTGGCGGTATTCGCGTGCCTTCTCGACGATGGGCTCCAGGTCGACGCGTTCCTTGTTGATCTCGGCCGCACGCTGGTAATCGTTGCCCACCTCGAGCATCGCCCTTCCCAGTTGGTCGTATCTATCTTCAATGCCTTTGATTTTGTCGAGCATAAGAATCCTTGGATGACGGGCTTCACTTCCCGTCGTATGCATGATAAATGCGCGGCCGCAGGTGCACCGCGCCGCCAAATTATACCAGTGAAGGAAGGGCCGATTGCGCGTCTTCTACGCGTGAAGACAGCCTGGACCTATTCCGCTGCCCTGTAAACGAAGCAATAGGCCTTTATGTATTCGCCCATTCGTGGGAGAAAAACAGCCCCCTGCGTCGCCTGCACTGCCAGGTCCCTGTAGCTTACACGTGGATCATGGAAAGGATCATCGACAGGATCAGCATGATCGAGAACACGATCAGGATGATCCTCAGCCACTTGGTGGTGCTTGATTCACTGTTTTTTGTCTGTTTGCTCTTCGGAGATTTGCTTGCCATTTCTTATTCACCTATCTTATGTTTGGAAAAGGCCGTCTGGATTGCCTTTTCAAGTTCTTCCAGGGTTGCTGGTTTGACGAGGTAGGCGTCCCCTCCCTGGCGGAGGGCCTTCTCTACCATGCCATTGGCTGCCTCAGAGGAAAGGATCACGATCGGCATCCGGCGCCACTCCGGGCGCCGGCGCAGGAATTCGGTCAGGTCCAGCCCCGAGATCTCGGGCAGGTTGATCTCGACGATCATCAGGTCCGGTCGCCTGCCCGTCAGCAGCGTCTGCACGGCGGCGCGGGCGCTCAGGAACAGGGTCGCTTCCCCATCCAGCAGCTTCAACATCCGCCCGATGGCCCGCCCCATCTTTTCGTCGTCGTCCACGATCCAGAACTGTCTCATTCCAGATGCGCCTTGATCGAATGAGCTGCCTCCTCCGGGACCACGGCTCTCAATTCCTCGACGGATGCCTCCCGGATCTTATCCACCGAGCCGAAGTGTTTGAGCAGCGCCTTGCGGCGGGCCGGGCCGATGCCGGGGATGGCATCCAGCTGCGAGGCCATGCCCAGTTTCTGTCGCTTCTTGCGATGGGCGGTGATGCCATAGCGGTGGGCTTCATCGCGGATGCGCTGCACCAGGTACAGCGCCTGGGAGTGGCGCGGCAGCAGCAGCGGCTCGGACTTGAAGGGGAAAAAGATCTCCTCGCGCTGTTTGGCCAGGCCCACCACCGGCACCCGGTCGAACAGCTCGAACTTTTGCAGCACATTGACGGCCCGGGCCAGCTGTCCCTTACCGCCGTCGATGATCACCAGGTCCGGCAGGAAGGAGAATGAGGCGTCCGGCTTGGAACCAGGCTCCCCGGCAACTTCCTGTCCGGCGCGCCATCGTCTGAAGCGGCGTGTCAGCATCTCCTCCATGGAAGCGAAATCATCCGGCGCGCCGACCACGCTCTCGATGTTGAACTTGCGGTACAGCTTCTTGTCGGGCGTACCCTGGCTGAAGACCACCATCGCCCCGACGATGGCCGTCCCCTGGGTGTTCGAGATATCGTAGCACTCGATCCGGTTGGGCGGCTCGGCCAGGTGCAGCGCCTGCTGCAACTCGGCCAGGGCCTGCTCCTGTTTGTGGCTGTCGGCCTGCCATTGAGTGCGCAAGGCCTGCAGGGTCTCGGTGGCGTTCTCGGCCGCCATCTGTACCAGCTCGCGCGACTGTCCCTGTTTGGGCACGAAGATCTCCACTTTTTCGCCACCGCGCTTCGAGCGCAGCCACTGGGCGATGATCTTGCGCTCCTCGATCTCCTCCGGGAGCATGACCTGCTCGGGGATATTGGCTGCCTCGGTATAGAACTGGGTGACGAACTGCTCCATGATCTCGCTGTCGGCCGCGTCCTCCGTCCCTTCCAGGATGAAATATTCGCGCCCGATCAGCTTCCCGCTGCGGATGAAGAAGATCTGTACGCAGGCTTCGCCGTTGGCCCGCGCCATGGCCAGCACGTCCGAGTCGGCGTAGTCGGCGGCGAAGACCACCTTCTGGCGCTCGATGATCGACTGGATGGCCTTGAGCTGGTCGCGCAGGGCTGCGGCCCGCTCGAAGCGCATTTCCCCGGCGGCCTTCTCCATATCCTGCTGCAGGCGGGTGACAATCTCCTCGCTGTGCCCCTCCAAAAAGCTCATCAGGTCCGAGATCATCTGGCGGTATTGGGCCTGGGACGCGGCGCCGATGCAGGGCGCGATGCACAGCTTGATGTCGTAATACAGGCAGGCGCGCAGGTCGGTGCCGGTGATGTCGCGGTCGCAGGTCAGGAAGGGGAAGATGCGGCGCAGCACGTCCAGGGTCTGGTAGACGGCCCAGGCGGAAGTGTACGGCCCGAAGTAGCGGGAGCCGTCCTCCACCATCTGGCGCGTGACCGTGACCTTGGGGAACGGGTCCGCCCAGTGGACCTTGATGTACGGATAACGCTTGTCGTCCTTGAGGCGGATGTTGTACTTGGGCCGGTGCTTCTTGATCAGATTCATCTCGAGGATGAGCGCCTCGAGCTCCGAGCCGACCACGATCCACTCGATATCGACGATCTCGCGCACGAGCCGCCGCGTCTTGGCGTCGTGGCTGGCATCGGCGTGGAAGTAGGAGCGGACGCGGTTCCGCAGGCTGATCGCCTTGCCGACATAGATGATGGTCCCGGCCGCGTTCTTCATGATATACACGCCGGGCTTGGTGGGCAGGGTCGCAAGGATGCCCTGGATCTTTTCAGAAATCTCCATGAGGTAATTTTACATCATGTGCATCCCCGGGACTTATTGAGGGTTAATCTTGTTGCTATTTTGTGTCATAATGTATGAAAACTAATCCTGGAGGAATGCATGAACGAAATACCCGTTACACCCGCACCGGAACCCACCCCCGAGCCAGGTTCCGCTTCCGTCTTTCAAATCTGGACCCGGGCTCTGACCAAACCCAGTGAGTTCACCTATGCCGACCTTGCCGCCTCGCCTCGCGCCAAGGCGACCACGGCCTACCTGTGGATGTTTGTCGCCGCCCTGATCCAGTTCTTTTTGTCTGCCCTGGTCCAGCGGCAGATGATGAACAACTTCCAGCAATACGGGCTGAATTTGAATCAATTTGGCACACGCGGCGGCTTCGGCGCCATCCTGGTAGGCCTGATCTGCGTGGCTCCTCTCCTGGCAGCGCTCAGTACACTGATGTTCGCGATCGTGACGGCGATCATGCAGTGGCTGGCCAGAATGTTTGGCGGCACGGGCACCTATGACCAGCTGGCCTATGTCCTGGCAGCCATCGCTGCTCCGCTGACCATTCTGGGGGGCATCCTGGGCCTGTTCAGTGCGATCCCATACGCGGGCCTTTGTTTCGGCCTGCTCGGGTTCCTGGTCGGCCTCTATATCCTGGTCTTGCAGGTCATGGCGATCAAGGGTGTCAACCATATGGGTTGGGGTGGAGCTCTTGGCGCTTACTTTATCCCGGTCCTGGTGATCGCCTTCCTTTGCTCCTGCCTGTTCGGCATCTCGATCGCAGCGTTGATCCCGATCATCCGCCAGTCGGTCCCGGGTTTCCCACGCTGAGATCGCGGGCTGGAATTATCTACAACAATTGGATTTGCATCGCCCCGGATTTTGTCCGGGGCGATGTTTAAGTCGACACCGTCATTGGCCCGGCTGGCGTACGCGGGGCTGTTCCGCTGAGACACCGGCATCGCCTGCCGCCCGTTAACACCACTTTCCCATTTCAGCCGTATTTGTAATAAAATGTACAATTGTAGGACAACTAACCACAAGAACGGACAGGAACAACATGAAATACATTGGTCAGTCGGTGCGCCGGGTCGATGCGGTCTCAAAAGTAAAAGGCGAGGCGGTCTTCGCTTCCGATATGGTCATGCCTGGGCAGGCATACATGAAAATGCTGATGTCCCACCGGGCACATGCCATCGTCAAGCGGGTGGACACCTCAAGAGCGGAGGCCCTGCCGGGCGTGCTGACCGTGCTGACCGCCCAGGACGTGCCCTGCAATGAATTCGGCTATTACACCTACGACCAGCCCGTGCTGTGCGGCGCCGGTGAAAAGCCATATACCGACCGGGTCCGTTTCGTGGGCGACCGGGTGGCAGCCGTGGTGGCAGAGACCGAGGCCATCGCTGCCAGGGCAAGAGACCTGATCGAGGTGGAGTACGAGGACCTGCCGGTGGTGACCGATGTGGAGGAGGCCATGCGGCCCGAAGCGCCGGTCCTGCACCCGGATGTGGGCAGCAATGTCTTCGGGCACCACAAGCTGTACAACGGGGATCTCGAGGCCGGTTTTCGCCAGGCAGACGTGATCGTCGAGTCGGTCCTGAATACACCGGCCCAGGAGCATGCCTTCCTGCAGACCGAATCCGGGCTGGCCTATCTGGATGAAGACGGCCAGATGGTGGTGATCACCACCGGGCAGTGGGGCGTGAAGGACCGCAAACAGATCGCCCATGCCCTCGGCCTGGCCGAAGATCAGGTGCGCGTGATCTACCCAATGACCGGCGGCGCTTTCGGCGGGCGCGAGGATATCTCGGTCCAAATCATCGTCGCCCTGGCAGCCCTCAAGCTGCAGCGCATGGGCAACCCACACCCGGTCAAAGTGACCTGGAACCGGGAGGAGTCGATCATCGGGCACTGCAAGCGCCATCCCTTCCGCATCTTCACCCGCTGGGGCGCCACCCGGGAGGGGAGGATCACCGCCGCCGAAGTCCGGCTGCTGGCCGATGGCGGCGCCTACAAGTTCACGACCAGCATCGTGGTCAGCAATGCCGTGATCAACGCCCTGGGACCCTATGAGATCTCAAACGTCAAAGTGGATGCCTATGACGTATACACCAACAACGTGCCGCGCGGCGCCTTCCGCGGCTTTGGCGGACCCCAGGCGGTCTACTGCGCCGAGCAGATGGTCAACAAACTGGCCGAGGCGCTGGAGATGGACCCGATCGAGCTGCGCATGCGCAACCTGGTACGGGAAGGCTCGCTGCAGACGACCGGGGCGGTCTTCCCACCCGGCGTGACGATCCGTGAAATCACGCAGACCTGTGCGGAAGGCGCGGGCTGGAGCGCCACCCCCGACGGCTGGGAG
>JBLMZU010000682.1:0-4308 GCA_050258995.1 Bacteroidota bacterium | reverse complement strand
GATACGAGTCCAGCACCCAGAAGGCCGCGCAGGCAGCGGCCACAATAATGGCGATCATGACCAGCGCGGCGCTGAATAGCGTGACCAGCAGCAGGAGCAGCCTGGCAATGGTCCATTCAAGGTGCATCTGCATGGAGGCATATATCAGAAGCGCAGTCCCGACAAAAAGCTGGGTCAATCCCTTCAGGTCGAACATCTCGGACATGTAATAGAACATCATGTTGAGCGGGCGGAAGTAATATTTGAGGAACGTGCCCTGCTGAATGTGGAAGCGCAGCTGCCAGGCATGGTCGAACAGGATCTGCATCGGCGAGATGGCGATCATATAAAAGGCGTAGATGAAGACCATTTCCATCCACGACCAGCCTGCCAGACTCGGGACGGTATGCAGGATGACCCAGAATACCCCCAGTGTGGCCAGGCTTGAAAAGAACATGCCGATCGAGCTGATGATAAAGTCGGCGCGGTACTGCATGCGGGCCTTGATGTACTGCCGCTCGATGATGATGTACAGACGCAGGTATTCGGTCAGGCTCCGCATTCTCAACCTCCGGCGATCCGCAGGACTTTGACAGCCTGGTTGTAGAAGAGGCGCGCCCCGAAGAACAGCACGACCGCCCAGAACACCTGGAGGGCCATCATGGGAAGGAAGACGTCCAGGCCCTGGTTGGGCTTGGTCACCATCATTAAAGGGGTGTGGTAGATGGCCTGGAAGGGAAGATAATATAAGACCTGTTGAAGCTTTGGAGGAAAGAACTGCAGAGGGATCAGTGCGCCCGAGAATACGGTCACGATCACCTCCTTGGTGATGCTCAAGCCCCAGACCGATTCGGAATAAAAACCGGTCACGCCAACGACATAATCCAGCGAAAAGCTGATCAGGAACGCCAGCAGAATACTGAAGGGGAATAACACCAATCCCGGCCCGGAGGGAACCCTGACTTTGAAGACCAGTCCCAGCATCACGGCCGTCGGGATCGTGATCGCCATCAGGTTCATCAGCATGGAGCCGAAATTGGCGAACAGGTTATAGATCTGGAAGTCAATGGGTTTTGTGAGATAGGTAGCGATGGCCCCTTCCCGGATCTCATAGTTGATGTACCAGTCGGCGTACGTCTTCAAGAGGATGAAGATGGCACTTCCCAAGCCGACGTATAGAAACGTTTGATTGAAGGTCAAGCCGTTGATGACCTTTGTCGTGCCATAAATGCTCTTCCACAGAAAATAGGCAACACCCAGGTACACAATGTTGCCGGCAATGGTGAAGAAGAATCCAAAGCGGTAGACCAGGCCGACCATGAAAGTGGCGCGTGCGATTGGAATGTACGTCCTCATCCCAGCGCTCCATCGTAGACTTTGCGGACCACGTTTTCCATCGAGATCTCCAGAATGCGAACATCCTCCACCGGGAAGCTGCTCATGACAAAGCTGAGCACATCCGAAAGTGGAGTGCGCCCCTGGTCGATGGTCACGTCTGTCCAGAACTCTTCGGTCTCTGCGACGGTGATGCCGTTGTCGGTCCCGAATTTTTCGCACAGCCTGTCGTTGAGGAGCGGGAGGGTGGCTTCGCTAAAGTTATCGATCTGGAGTTTCAGGGTACGATAGGCGCCGAACAAGGCGTTGACCTTCTTCACATCGCCATCGTACAGGATCCTGCCCTTGTCAATGATAATGATCCGCTGGCACAGCGCTTCCACGTCACCCAGGTCATGCGTGGTCAGGATGATCGTAGTGTTGCGCTCCCGGTTCAGCTCCTTGATCACAGAGCGGATCTTGGCCTTGACGGAGATGTCCAGGCCGATGGTCGGCTCGTCGAGGAAGACCACCTGCGGGTTGTGCAGAAACGAGGCGGTGATATCGCACAGCATGCGCTGTCCGAGGGATAGCGTCCGAACTTGCTGCGTGTAGAGAGCGCCCAGCCCGACCAGGTCGTTGAACATGCTCATGTGCTGGTCAAAGGTTTTCTGGTCGACCTTATAGATCTCCCGCAGGATCTTGAAGGACTCGATCACCGGCAGATCCCACCAAAGCTGGGTGCGCTGCCCGAAGACCACACCCATGATCTGGGCCTGCCGGATGCGGTTGTCGTAGGGAGCCACTCCATTGACCTCGATCACCCCGCCCGTTGGCTTGAGGATGCCGGTCATCATCTTGATGGTGGTGGACTTTCCTGCGCCGTTGGGACCGATATACCCGACGATCTCCCCCGGCTTGATGTCGAACGAGATGCCGGTCACCGCTTCGACGGTCCGGTAGCTGCCCGAGAACAGGTCCCGGAACGCGCCGCCCAGACCCTCGCGGCGATTGAGGATCTTGAAGTGTTTGCTCAGGTTTTCAATGTGAATGAGATTCATACCATTCCACTCTATATCGAAAGTGGCTGAAATCTTATCATAATCAACGGGAGGAAACCCTATCCTTCCGGATAGTTGTTACAACAGACCCATTCTCTGCAATTCTCCTTCCAACTGCCCGGGAGATTCGAAGTGAACGGTGGCAAACCCCATCTTTTGCGCCTGCTGGATGTTGGCCAGCGAGTCGTCGATGAAGAGACATTCCCCGGCAGGTCTGCCGATCCTCTGGAGAGCGACCTCGAAGATCTCCGGCTCGGGTTTAATGGATTTGACTTCCCCTGAAAGGATGATATCGTCCAGGAGGTCAAAGAACTCATACTCCTCACGAACCAGGGGGAATGTCTCAGCGGACCAGTTGCTCAATCCATAGACGGGATAGCCCGCCTTCTTGAGCCGCTTCAGGATCTCCACGGTCCCGGTTAAAGAGCCGCCAACCGACTCCCGCCAGTTGTCATGGTAAGCCTGGATCAGCTCGGCATAATGAGGAAATTCCCGGGATAGAATGGCAACGCCTTCGGCAAAGCTTCGTCCTTTGTCCTGCTGGGCATTCCAATCCATGAAGCTGACCTCATGGAGGAATTGCTCCATGGCGGCTTCATCGTCAGGAAAATAGCGGCGATAAATATAACGGGGATTCCATTCAAGCAGGACATTCCCGAAGTCAAACAAAATGGCTGTAATTTTCTGGGTCATCCCGCTATTTTACCCGCATTACGTATATCATCGAATTTTAAGACATGTGACGGATCTATAACGAACTTTCCCACCTTAGGGTGATTGAGAGGCGGTCTGTTCTCTGTTAAGGTAGTAGCCGAGTGCACGACCACGAACGTATATACCGGCCGCCACGGTGGGACCCACGACAGGCCGGTACAGCATCGCATGACCCGCGCAGACCCAAGCCCCCAAGGTTGGACTGACAATCGAATAACCACTGTAAAGAGTTTGAAACGCGCCTGGCGTTCCCCTTTGCAACTGTCTCGTGGATTTCTGCACTCAATAAACTGGAACGTAGATGTATTAAAGGAGGTACGATGCGTAAATTGAACGTTTCTCAGATGGTCGCCCTCGTTGCGATCCTGCTTGCCAGCCTGGCATTCGGTCAGGTGGGCTCCGCCTCTGCACAGGAGGCCGGCCCGGTGGGGGTCGTAGTGGCTTATGTGCCGGGCCAGAGCATTACCAGTGTGGACCAGAGCGGAAGGCAGCATGAGTATATGCTTTCCTCGACGCTGAAGATTCTGCCGCCCGGACGTGCGAATTCGCTGGCTGTCGGCTCTTTCGTGACCATTATCGCACCCGCCAGCCTGGACCACGGGAAACAGATCGCGGTCGGGATTGTGGTCCACCCGAATGTTCCCCCCGGATGGAATGTCCCGGTCATGTCCGCGACGCCTGTTGCGAGTGCCACTGCTGTCGAGACTTTAACCGCAACACCGGTCGGCACGATCGCCGTCACAGGTACTGCGACTGAGACAGCGACGGTGACCGGTACACCGCTCGCTACAGACACTGCCACGGAGACGGCAACCCCGGGCGGGTTGGAAACCCCAACAGACACACCCACCGTAACGGCCACTCCATTAAGTGGAGGGGCGGCTGCCTCGGCGAATGGGCTCATCGAATGGCTGAGGTCGCTCTTCCAGCAGATCCTGACCAGTCGATAAAGATCGGCTAATGAATAAGTCCCCGCTGTATTAGTCGGCGGGGACTTATCTTTAATCAGAGAGACTTACGCTTTGATCTTTTCGCCTTTCGGATCGTAAAGCGGCTCCTTCTCCACTGTGGCCGGATACTCGACCCCGAAGCATTCCACGCTGACACGGGTCCCCGGTTTTGCCAGATCGATGGGCAGGTAGGCATAGGCGATGCTCTTGTTCACCGAATAGCCATAGCCTCCGGACGTCACCCATCCCACCAGGTTGCCCTCATGGCGGATCGGCTCATTGTTGAACAC
>JBLMZU010000681.1:0-5526 GCA_050258995.1 Bacteroidota bacterium | reverse complement strand
TATCCAGGGGCGGAGAACTATGGATGCAACTGAAAGGCAACCATCGGCATTAATTCTGCCAGTCGCCTGCTTGCATATTGTCCTGGTTGAAGTTGCTCACCCAAAAACAACCTGGTTAGTTCTTTGAAGGCAAGCGGGTGTCGGCGTGTATATTCATCGAGAATACTGATTGCTTCCGGGAGGGGGATATCGGTGGCATGGACTTTCAGCTCTCGCCGACCAACGTTTATGACAACCTCCGGATACGCATGGATATTTTGGTACCAGTCCGCTCTTTTCCCCCAACCTGAGACGGCGTAGTAAGTATCCGTCTCTTTATCAAATCGAACTACTTCGATCACTGTATGATGGGTTTGTCCGCTCTTGCGCCCTCTATGCGTCAGCATCAGGAAACGATTCCCTAGCAACCAGCCCAGGTGCAAACGGTAGAGCCAGATCGGTAAACGCAAACCTAAGCGTAATGCCTGGCCGGGCGGACGATCCACGAACGATTTTGACATTTGGCAAAAGCCTTTCTTTATCGAACTGACCGGTCAGTCAGTTATTGACTTAAAAAAAGAGGCGCGTCAACTTGGATGCGCCTGTACACCTTCCAGCAATAATTTCATCCCTGAGTGGATGTGATATTCTGGCTTCACCAGTGATCGATCATATACCCAGAGCAGCAGTGTTCCTTCGATCATTGCTCCCATGGCGATCGCAACCTCGCGTGCGTCAACTTGCCGGAATTCGCCTGAGGCAATGCCGCGCTGGATAATGGGTACAAGAACCTCTACATAACGATTGATGTACTTCTTCAGCGCGAGCTGAACCTGTTTGTTCCGGAATGCCAGAGCAAGAAATTGGTAGACAATGGGGATCAGGCGCTGCAAGCCTAGGATGTCCTTCGTGAGCAAATCTGTTATTTTCCAAATGGCGTCGGTAGCGTTGACTTCGTTAAGATCTATGCTGTCGAATTGCTTGAATTCACGCTGGAACATCCGGTCAAGGATGGCAATGATGAGATCGTCTTTACTTCTGAAATACAGGTAGAGTGTCCCTTTGCTCAGACCCGTTTCTTCGGCAATGTCATCCATGCGCGCCTGATCGAAACCCTTTTCTGTGAAGACATCTTCGGCGGCATTGATGATCTGGGTTTTTCGTTCGTCACTAACATCAGGGCGAGGAGACATGACACCTTCTATTTGTATAACTGACTGGTCAGTCATTTATAGCCCCCTTATAGAGATTTGTCAAGAGGAGTAGCAAGAGGAAACACTTGTGCTAGTATTTACTTACTCACACATGAAAAATAGCCAGTTTCGGCCTATGGATAAATGGCACGAAGATCTCCCAGCTCCATAATAAGAAACAGAACGGAGTTAATTGAATACGTATTGATATGCTTTTTGTATTATTCCTCATACCATTTCTCTGTGGTTTTCGTACAACATGGTGGGTAGGCGCGATTGGATCTAGCACTTGAGCAGCCTACTGCTTTGCAATCCGCCCACATAGATGGGCGGATTGCCTTTTTGCCGGTATCCATTGACTTTATATGCCTGTCCGGCCGACGATCCAGTCGTTACTGGCGCGAGGCTCTTTTCAAGGGCCCATATTTGTAACTGTCTGGAGGAAATAATATGCCTAGCCAACAAGACCGCTTTTTTGATTCCTTTTAGAAACGTTGAGACAATTCTCGGATATCATCCCGTAGTGCTTGCACTTCCGCGCGTAAAGCAGTGATTTCGGCAGAGCCTGCAATTTCGGCCTCGCTGTTCTCTGCGTCGCGCCCGACGAAGAATGTAGCCAGTGTGGCGGTAACATATCCAAAAACGGCAAAGGCATATAGGGCCAGGAAGAAACAGAGCAGGCGACCTTCGAAGGTCTGCGGCCAGTACTGCGAGCCCATCGTCGTCATGCCATGGCTGTCCACCAGAGAGCCTCTCCATAGGTGTTCAGGCCGCCCGGATGTTGGTTCTCGAAGGCGTACATGCCGGCAGAACCAGCAAATAAAACCAGCAAGGTAAGGAGGATTACATAACCAAAGCCGCGTCGCTGCAATGCCGCGCCCAAGGCGCGCATGCCCCGATTCAAAGAACTCACCACCCGAAACAACTGGAGCTCTCTTCCTAAACGGGTGAATCGGAGCAGCCGCGCGATCCAGAACACTCGAAAGATCCGCAAGGCCGGCACCAGCAGAGCAATGGCGGTTAGCCAGTTTCGTTTGATATAGGCGACTTTGTTGGGGGCCAGGAACACTTTGATGGCAAAATCAATAATGAAGAGCGCCCAGATGGCCGTTCCTAGCACTTCGAACGCGAGAAGCTGGCCCCAGACGAGTTCTCCAATTAGCAGCGCCAGCCAGACAAAAGCAAGGATTACCATCGGTGTTTCCAGCCAGTCTTCGAGGCGTTGGAGAAGCTCGTAGCGCTCCTGGTCTAGGGCTTCCTTAGCGGGATCCGCGTTTGCGCGGGGTTCATATTAATCGTTTTCATGACAGTATTACCGACTTAACTCTGGTATTGCTCATAAACCACTTCCTTCCATTTGTAAGCAATACGCCATCCGGGATACTACTATACATACATCAACTCAAAACCTAGGGCAGTAATAACAGAAGGATGGTATAACCGGCTGCGCCCAATGCAAACGCAGAAAACCGGCTTTGCCGTTCCTCAGGCAATTCTTCCTTCAGAACATTCAACACAATCCCACCGGCGAGTAACGCAAAAAGAGCGCTCGTTGCTGCCTCGTTGATATTAGTAGCCAATCCCAGGACCCAGCCAGCAACAATGGCTGCTGCCAAAATCCATCGGCCGACCTACTTGTACGTGTCTTTGTGATCCTCCCGCAGCCCATAGTCATTGATCAGGAAGTGGAAGGCCATGGCCACAAAAAAGAGGAACAGGCCGCCTGCATCCTGTTCCTCGCGGTGTACCAGCAAATATCCGATCAAGGCGTTATAGAGGGCAAATGAAAAGATATGGAGCCAAAATACACCTGGCGCTACAGGAGTTTTGTTATCGTCCGAAGCAGGGGAGCTTGACCTGCTTTGGGATGACTTGACCAGCCGCTCCAGCCCATAGAAGATAACCAGCCCGAGAAGCGCTACCAGGTAGGCGTGATGCTCGATGGCAGGCAGCAGGCGCCAGCCCTGGCTGATTTTGGTTTGTGCCTGTTCCAGATCCGGAAAAATATGAATAAACACATACGCAACGGAAACGCCCCCAGCCATCGATAGCCACCTGCTGCGAGGAATTCCCTGGAGAAAGCGCAGGTATCCTGCGAAAATGTGAATCAAAACCAGCCCCGCTACAAGGAGTGCCTGTACCAAAATCATTCCATGGATTCTCTAGGTATAAAAATATTTTGGCTGTGGATACAGACTCGTGTGAGGTCTCTAACGAAAGAATTGAAACTTTTGTGCTCTCCTTAATTCACCGAGTTTTACAGGAGCGTTGTTTGGATCGCTTTACCTTTCCTTCCATTTTCCAGTTGCTTCATCTTTTTCATACTTATTCTTAACTGCTGCCCAAGCCACGCGGTGAGCCGTTTCCTCACGTGAACTGCCACCGCGTCGTTCTTCAGGCTGGTCATATTGATCCGAGGCACTATTGAACGCTTCCATATAGATTTCCTGCGCATGGGGGGGCAACACATCTTTTACGCTATCCGGCAAATCTGATTTTGATTGATAGGGCACCCTTTCCTCCAAATGTAAAATTTATCCCCATCCAGTGTATACCGGTTATAGGGAAGGGAGTATGGGGCAACTCACTAAATCTTCATTGGGAATTTCACGAAATTGATCGTTGATCTTGTTCGTTTACTTGTCTTCAACCGACGCTGCTCGTCCACGATCGGAAGGAGACCGATGTGGTGGGTGACAAACAGTACTGCAGCTTCTCGGATCGTGGCGGTTTGCAGAATCGAAATCACATTCGATTTCATATATTTCCCAATGTTTACGTATGCTCCTAATAGATGGGTAGACCTACAGTTTCGTACTTGGTTGCTCATCCCAGGACGTACAACAGGGCCAGGGAGCCCAAGTACATCCCAGCCAAGGCAATTCCATCCCACGACAGCCGATACGGGGTCTTGGGCGAGGCACGATACATCAGGCTAATGATGACAACACCGGTCATCATCATAGCCATCAGTGCAGCAAAGGCATTGGCGTTGGTGAGAGCCGCCCAGAAGTTGCGTTGTGCATCTGCAACATCATAGACGAAAAACTGCATGAGGTTAAAGAGGTTGCTTCCGAGCACATTGCCGATCGCAATGTCAATTGCGCCCAGCCGGATGGCAGCCAGGCTGGCAGCAATTTCAGGCAGGGATGTGGTTAATGCCAAAAAGAGATTGCCTACAAAGCTGCGGGACAGACCTGTCGTAGCGGCAAGACGGTCGCCGATGAAGGAGAGCCAGATCCCAAGCCCGATGACAGCCACCGCACTCAAGATGAAAACTGCGTATGTTTTCCGGATGGAGATATCAGCATAATTGCCCTCGGCAGCCTCTTTTTCCAGAACTTCACCCATTCGCTCTTTTTCAAGACCAGCGATCATTTTTCCCCCGATGGCATATAACACAAGAAGCCCGATACTTAATAGGCTCACGCCCAGCATGCCCGAGGCATTCAAGCCCGGCCCAATGAGGACGCCCATCACTACCATCCCCAACATCAGGACACCGAGTCCGGCGGAAAGGATATGAACATCCTGTGCCTTGGCGAGGACTCTGCCGGGTTGATAGGCCAGATCGATCATGGCAATCAGGGCCAGGTTGAAGAGGCAGCTTCCAAGTACAGCACCTGCAGCCAGGTTTGGGTCATTCAGGAACGCCACAGAGGAAACACCGGATGCCAGCTCCGGCAGTGAGGTGATCCCGGCGATAAGAATTGCGCCGATCCAGGCGCGTCCCAGACTGGTCTTCTCAGCGATGACGTCGCCATATTTCGACAGCAGGGACCCAAGCCAGAAGATCAATGCGGCACAGATAATGAGTTCAAGCCAGAGCATGTTGTTTATACTCCCGTCATTTCCTCGCTTTTGAGTTCCAGGTTTATATGCTTTTTTTACTTGTCTCTTTCCGGACACCTGTAGTGTACTGGTATTCACCCATTGGTTGTGTAACGAATGGGTTGAACGCCAGCCAGCAATCTTCACTTTTCTAGGGCCGACCGACCTGTGGAGTAGTCACTGGAAAAACGCCGCTTTCTATGGATCGAAGTTCCTCCACCGAGAAAAAAGCTTTTGGGCTTACCGATTTAATGATCTCTGTCACAAGCTCCAGATTTTTGCGAGGAATTGCCGTGAATATCAACTTTACTTCCCCGCTGGCTCCCATCCCGTTTGCCACAGTGACTCCATAGCCAGCTTCCCGGAGACGCATGGCAAGGACTTCGCCCTGTTGCGGTAGGATAATGCGGATGATCAAAGTTCCAAGCGCAAGCCGCTCCTCGATCTTCATGCCCACATACGTACCTACCGCGAACCCGGCGGCATAACCCAGGTATGCGGGCAGGCTATGGACATTTTTCAC
>JBLMZU010000680.1:0-2868 GCA_050258995.1 Bacteroidota bacterium | reverse complement strand
GATGCTTCGCGGCGAATTCAATCGCATCCTCGCGTGAGCGGATATTCCATTCGCGCCAGGGAGCAATGATTTTGAGCCGCGGGTCAAGTGCCATGACAGTCAGCTCAAAACGCACCTGATCGTTCCCCTTGCCGGTCGCACCGTGAGCCACTGCATCCGCTCCCACTTCGTGCGCCACTTCCACCAAATGTTTTGCAATCAAAGGACGGGCCACCGATGTGCCCAATAAATACTTGTGTTCATACACCGCCCCCATCTTGAGCATGGGAAAGAGGTACTCACTGGCGAACTCCTCTTTCATGTCATGCATGACAAACTGGCTGGCGCCGCTCTTGAGTGCCTTCTGCTCCAGGCCCGCCAGGTCCTCATCCCCCTGTCCCACGTCTGCACAAAAGCAGACCACATCACATCCATAGTTCTCCTTCAGCCATGGCACGATCACCGAGGTATCCAGCCCCCCTGAATAGGCAAGAACGACCTTCTTCACTTGCGGTTTTGGTTTGGAACTCATTGTCTTACTCCTTGTTGAAATGAAAAATAGAAACAGCCCCGCCAGAAGGCGGGGCTGTTTTGGTTGACCTGTGCGTGTGTTTTTGCGCACGCTACGTTCGTTAGTCCATCATCCAAACAAAAACGACCCGACCCTCCGTGGGAGAGGTAGGCTTCGGACGACGGGTACGCGGCAGCGCAAACAGTGTGAACATATTGGGCGGTATTCTACTCGAAAAGTGAAATGAGTCAATGCTTTTTACCTACCAATCTTGAAATTGCCCTTGACCAAATCCCCCCGCTGGCATAGAATTCGGCCCAATATGAATTCGGCTCGTTTCACCATGACCATGGCAATGACTACCCTCCGGGAAACCGTGAGGTATTTGTGGTTGAAGTGAAGTAGCCGAAGTACAGGTACTCGAAACACACAACGCCTCACGGAAACGTGGGGCGTTTTTGTTACCTCACCCCCTGTCCCTCTTATGAAATGAGTGGGAAGCCGAAGGAGAACACGATGCCAACACGAACGCTGGTGATGAAATTTGGAGGGACGTCCGTCGGTTCGGCGGACGCGATCAGACAGACTGCGCAAATCATCAGGGATGCGCACGATCAATATCCGCGGCTGGTGGTGATCACTTCGGCGATGTCGGGCGTAACGGATCTATTATTGAAATCCGCCACACTCGCCATGCAGGGGCAGGTGGATTCGCTTCCGGAAACGGAGTCCACGCTGAGGCAAAAACATTTCTCGGCTGCAGAAGCGCTGATCCGGGATGAAGAACTGTGCCTGGAAACAAAATCAAAGATCGATGTCCTCGTCCAAACACTGGTGAATTTGTGCAAGGCGATCGCGGTGCTCGGCGAAGCGAGTCCACGAGCGCTGGATGCGGTGGCATCCCTGGGAGAAAGGATGAGCGTACCGTTATTGGCGGCAGTTGCACAGGATGCAGGGATCAAGGTCAGAGCCATCGAAGCAACGGAATTTATTGTCACGAACACACACTATCAGAATGCCCATCCCGATTTCAAAGCGACAACGGAAAAGACCAGGGCGGTACTCAATCCCCTGATCGACGAAGGAATCGTTCCCATTACAACAGGTTTTATCGGCGCCACCCCGGAAGGTGTGATCACCACGCTGGGACGCGGCGGGAGCGACTATACAGCCGGCATTATCGGCTCCGTCCTGCCCGCCGACGACGTCTGGATCTGGACCGATGTGGACGGTGTGATGACCACGGATCCGCGCATCGCCCCACAGGCCCAGACGCTGTCTGAAATCAGTTATGGCGAGATCGCCGAGCTGGCCTATTATGGCGCGAAGGTCCTGCACCCCAAGACGATCCGCCCAATCGTGGAAGCAGGCATCGGGCTGCGCATCTGCAATACGTTCAATCCTTCGCATCCCGGCACACGGCTGATCGCCAACGGTCATTCCAACGGCAAGGTCCACGAGCCGGAAAAGGTGATCAAGGCTGTTACTGCCATTCGCAAGCAAAGACTCGTGACCATTGAAGGCCGCGGCATGCTCGGCGTCCCGGGTGTGGCGGCGCGGGCGTTCGGCGCGGTGGCGTCCACAGGCACCAGTGTGCCATTGATCACGCAGGCTTCCTCAGAGCAATCGATTTGCTTTGCTGTGCCCTCCGAAACGGCTCCCTGTGTGCTGGAGGCCCTGGAAAAAGCATTCGTCCACGAGATTGAGGATGAGGATATCGACCGGGTCTGGTCGACCGTGGATGTGTCGATCGTAACCGTCGTTGGTGCAGGGATGCGCCACACGGTCGGCGTATCGGGCAAGGTCTTCAGCCAGCTGGGGAATCATGGCGTCAACGTACTGGCCATCGCGCAGGGTTCCTCGGAGGTCTCCATCAGCCTGGTCGTAGATTCGGTGGATACCGAGAATGCAGTCAGGGCGCTGCACGAGTTGATTGTTCAATAACGTATAGAGACGGATCCTGATCCGTCTGTGCGAAAAGGAGAATTTATTATGTCGCCATCTCAAATCCCCGTAGCCGTCCTCGGTGCGACAGGTTCTGTCGGCCAGCGGTTCATTTCCCTGCTCGACAATCATCCCTGGTTCAGGGTGGTCGCGCTGGCCGCCTCCGACCGTTCGGTGGGACAAAAATATTCGCAGGCCGCCCGCTGGGTGCTGGATGTCCCGATGCCGGAATATGCCCGTGAAATGGAAGTCGTCCCTGCCCGCACGGATTGCATCGACGCGAAGATCGTTTTTTCCGCCCTGCACACAGAAGTTGCCAACGAGCTCGAACCGCAGTTTGCAAAGGCCGGCGCTGCAGTGTGCTCGAATGCCTCCTCCTACCGCCGCGGCGAAGATGTACCGCTGCTGCTGCCTGAGATCAATGCGGATCATAT
>JBLMZU010000679.1:0-16330 GCA_050258995.1 Bacteroidota bacterium | reverse complement strand
ATGTTGTGGTCCTCTCGGATCACGGGCAGACCATTGGGCCACAGTTCCATAAAGCCTATGGATGCAGCCTGGAGCAGCTGGTGAAGGATCTGATCAAGGAGGATATCTCCTACTCTGATTCTCATAAGGATAACTGGGATGCACTTAATGCGGTCCTCAGTGAATCGGCCAATGATGAGAATACCCGCACGGCCGGGCTGATGCGCAGGATGCTGGCCAGCAGGACAAAAGAAGGCGATATCGAAATTAATCCCAGTGAAGCCTCACCGGAGAAGGAGCAGGAGGAAGCTCAAAAGGCCAAGGTCGTTGTCATGGGCTCGGGAAGCACGGGTCTGATTTACTTCACCGATTCACCCACACGCATGACGTTCGAAAAAATCCAGGATCAGTACCCGGAATTAATCATCGGACTGAAGGACAATCCAGGGATCGGTTTTATCCTCGTCAGGTCGGAGGAACAGGGTGATATCGTGATCGGCAGACAGGGAGTTCATTACCTGGTTGATGATCATGTGGATGGAAAAGTGGATCCCCTGGCGGTCTTTGGACCGCACGCCGCCGATCACCTGCGCCGTGAGAGCAGCTTCTCGAACTGTCCGGACCTGGTCGTGAGCTCCGTTTACGACCCGCAGACGCAGGAGATGCCCGGCTTCGAGAACCAGGTCAGCCATCATGGCGGTATGGGCGGCCCGCAGAGTTATCCGTTCCTTCTGCGACCGACCGCACTGCCCTACGATGGCACCCCGATCATCGGCGCCGAGAATGTCCATCACCTGCTCAGGCGCTGGCGTGAACAGGTTCAGGGGCTGCCGGTGACCATACATTAAGATGGTATTCCACGGGAGATGTGATCAGCCCTAAAAACAGGGCTCCCGGTTGCCATCGATTTCTTCAAGAAAATCCATGTGGATCTCTGATAGGCGAATGCAGTTGCAAGCTGCATTCGCCTATTTTGGTGTCTTTTCCATCGGGCGAGCGATCAACGATTCGCCCCTTCTCGAATTGGCATATGCCCATCAGTATGCTTCTCTTCAAAAGGATGTTGAAGATGCGGCTCCATTATTTCCTGTGACCCCCTGACCGACCGGGCTCTTCAAAAATTGGGTGCTATTCCTCGGGAGATGCAAAAAAGAAGGAAGGTGGAAAGGACCTTCCTTCTTTTTCATCTATGATTGAACGAACGCCCGGTCAATCTGCCTTCTTCGGATTTCTATGATGCTGCGGCCTCCGGCAGGGCCTCCTGGGATTTTCTGGAAGGGATGAAAGCCCATACGATCTTTCCGGTTTTTATGTACACTCTTGCCACCAGGAACAATGCAATTTGCGCGAGGATCAGCCATAGGAAGATGAAAGACAGAACGAGTGTGACCCGCTCGATGAGCGAAGGAATATTCACGGTCACACCGGCTAGAGCTGTTTGAAGTTTGTTTACCTGTGTGAGATAAGTATTGACATCTTCATCGAGACGATTGATGAAGCCTGCAATTCGATCCAGCCTTTCCATGAAGGGGGCAAGGCTTTGGACAATACCGGCTCTGAAATCCGCGACGCTTTGCTGGAGCTGTTGAACAGCATCGGCAACCAGGCCGACTCTTTCCCGGGGACCTTCCAATTGGAAGTCGAGAGGGGAAAGCTGTATGCCAGGCAGTCTGTTAACGACCTCGATCGCATTATTGACGGTCTGGATCCGTTCTTCGAGCTTGAGAAAGGCATCCTGAATCTTAGTGACTGCAGGTCCCAATTCATCCTTTAAGATTTGAGAGATCCGATCGAGGACAGGAGAGTTCTTTTCGATACGATCCCCGAGCTTGGAGGCGGCCTCCTGGATGGTGGCAACTGCGGAGCTGGCATCCTTCAGCTGAGCATCTGCAAGGGTCAGCGTCTCCTCGACTCGCGCGAGGGCAGTGTCTGCCTTCGAAAGCAATCCCAGAATTTCCTGGGTCAGGCTGTCCTTGATCATCCAGCTGCCCGCAATGGCAAGCGAGCAGACAAGAATACCGAGAACGCTGATGATGATCACGATCCAGGCCAGAATGCGTTTGAATGTACTCATTTGCGTTTCCTCCGTGATGTTAAGGGATTCATAGGGCACGTGGACAAAGACATGAAAAGAAAGCGCTTCAGGAGGGAATCCATGAAGCGCTTGGGACCTGGGAATTCCGCCGAGGGCAGTCTACTTCAATGACTTCACGATCTCGTCTTCTGCTTCAGTATCGTAGGAAGATTGGAAAACCTTGCCTTTATAGGGCTCCAGCGCAGTGATCAGGAGACCTACATTTTCGTGCTTGACGATGAACAGGACTGCCGAGTTGCCTGGCTGGATCGAATCCTGGACATCTGTAATAAACTTCTTATCCAGGCCGGTATTGAGGGTCTTCCCGATCAAAGCGCCGGCACCGGCGCCAAGCGCCAGGCCAGCCAGCGGGAAGAAAACACTGGCCAGCAAAATGCCGAGGAAGCCACCGACCAGCGCGCCTCCCTTCACGCCGCTCTCCACCATATTGTCGACTTTGACCTTGCCATTTTCATCCTTTACAATGGCCGCTGCGTCATCGATGCTTAACTGCCCTTGGGATTTCAGGCTTTTGATCGTGCGCAGGACTGCGGGTCCCTGCTCCATATCTTCAAATGTGATTGCCAGTACATGTGACATTTTTCCTCCAAAAAGAAAAAAGTTGTTTTAACAGATGGATTTCATTTCAAGGATAATAAAGACGAAGGACTTTGTCGACCGAGACATGTTGAACTTCCTGTCACAAATGTTGAAGCCGCGATCCGGGAGGTAACCCATCAGGAAGTGTAAAAAAGAATCAAACCTGCTCGGGGAACAAGGAGAGGATCACTTCGGCAGGCGTGGCATCCGAGCTTCCTTTAATCAGGAAGAGATCTGCCCCGGCCTGCCGGGCTTCCGCTTCGTAGCCCGGGTAGACGGAGTACAGGATGATTTTGATATCCGGCCAGGCGGCTTTGATCTTCTGCGTGGCCATCAGTCCGTCCATATCTGGCATGTGGATATCCATCAGCACCAGGTCTGGCTGTAGTTTTTCCACAAGGTGGATGGCCTCGATCCCTCCGTCAGCTTCACCGACAACCACTATTTTGGGCTCGAACGCGAGAATTGCCTTTAATCCGCGTCGATTGGAGGCTCGATTGTCCGCGAGAATAATTTTGATCTCACCGATTTCCACAAATACATCCTGTGTTCAAAAATGAAAAAGGCATTCCCTCCGAACGATCGTTCGGAGGGAATGGAGCGGCAAAAATCTAACTGTCCGGGCTGTTCCCGATGTCATTGGTTTCGTCCAGGGAAACCAGGCCCGACCGGATGCCATACAACGCTGCCTGGACCCTGTTTTTTAATCCTAGCTTGGACAGGATCCGGCTGATGTGGGTGCGGATAGTCACATCGGTCAGCACCAGCTGCTGTGCGATCTCCTGGTCGGTTTTTCCCATCGTCAGCAGACGCAGGACCTCGATCTCCCTTTCCGAGAGCTCCTGAGTGGGGCGTTTGGTCGATTCCGGGCCGGTCATTCCGCGTAGCAGTCGCCAGGCGATCGTCGGGTTGAGCGACGGCTCTCCCAGGCAGACGTTGCGGATCGACTGGACTAATTCCTCCGGCTGGGCATCCTTGACCAGATAGCCCATGGCGCCCGCCTGGATGGCCTCAAAAAGCTTGTCATCGCCGGCAAAACTGGTGAGCACGATGATCCGCTCATTCGGATGGATGGCGATGATGCGTTTGATCGCCTCGATTCCATCCATGACCGGCATGGCCAGATCGATCAGGACCACATCGGGCTTCACCTGCTCCACGAGCTCGATCGCTTTCAGCCCGTTTGACGCCTCACCCACCACCTGGATATCCTCATACTCATCCAGAAGGACTTTCATGCCTCTGCGGACCATCGTGTGATCGTCCACAAGACAAACTCGGATCGGTTGATTTCCCATCACCACCTCAAGTTCGGGGATTATTGTTCCAAAGAACAAAAATGCGCCTTGCCATCGTCAAAAAGATCAAACTCCTTGTTTGGCTGTCTGGCACATTGCCGCTCCCTGGCACTAGAAAAAGGCTGCACCCACGGGCTCTTCACTGCCCATCAGGTCACATCCTCCCAGGAATACTTACTCATCCTATTCCTACGGCAGCCTGCCGCCGGGAAAGGAATAAGGCACAATATTTTATTATTTACAATTTACCGGAAATCGAGGCGGGTGTCATCCTTCCTTTGTTGATTTCATTGTCAACATAAGGAGAAGACGATCAGGGTGATTCAACAATATGGGGATGGAGCATCAACAGGTGTGGATATGGGTCCGTACAACCTACTTTTCCTCGTCGAGGGAGGAGAGTCCTTCCCGCAGGGCATAGAGCGTTGCCTGGACCCGGTTTGCGAGGTGCAGCTTGGCAAGTAGATGACTGATATGCGTTCGGACCGTCACCTCCGAGACAACCAGTTGTGCGGCGATCTCTTCATTGGAAAGCCCCTTGGCCAGGAGCTGCAGCACCTCAACCTCCCGGGCGGTTAAGGGATCAGGCGTCGGTTTTACGGAAGGTGTGTCCAGAATTTCCTTCATCATCTTCCGTGCAATGCTGGAATGCAACGACGGCTCCCCTCGATAAACTTTATAGATGGATCGGATCAGTTCGGATGGCTCGGAGTCTTTGAGCAGGTAGCCCAGGGCACCCGCTTTGATCGCGGGAAATATTTTCTCATCGCCGACAAAGCTCGTGAGCACCAGCACTTTCATATGGGTCTGCTGGGCAGTGATCTGCCTGGTAGCCTCGATTCCATCCATTTTCGGCATCAGCAGGTCCATCAAAATAACATCCGGCTCAAGCTGTTTGGCAAGGCGGATGGCTTCGAGACCATTGTCAGCCTCTCCAATCACTGTAATGTCATCCGTTTCTGCCAGCAGGGCCTTGATGCCTCGCCGGACAATGGTATGATCGTCCACGATCATGACCCGGATGAGATGGTTGGGAGTCGTCATTCATTCACCTCAATCGTTATTTTCGTTCCCTGACCGGGAACGGCTTCGAACGAGCATCGGGCACCAATATTCGCCGCCCGTTCGCGCATGTTACGAAAACCCTGCCCGCCTTTGTGTTCGATCGTGAGCGGGTCAAAGCCAATGCCATTGTCTTCAATCACCAGGCGGATGCATCCATCCTGTCCGGCCAGCCGGACCTTCACTTGATTCGCCTGGGCATGTTTGGTGATGTTGTTCAGTGCTTCCTGAGCAATGCCATACAATTCGGTTTCCTGGGCAGCTGAGAGGTGGAAAACCCCTTCCGATTCGAAATGAGCCTCAAAGCCTGCCTTGGCCTCCACCGATTCTAACCTACTTTGCAGGGCTACGGCCAATCCACTTTTGTCAAGAATGGGCGGGCGCAGCTCGAAGATCAGCAGGCGCATATCCCGCATCGCCTCCCGGGAAAGCTGGGTCAGCTCCTCCAGATGATTCTTGACCACATCTGGCTTACCGGCTTCCAGGGCCATTCGAGTTGCATTGATGAACAGGCTGATACTGTACAGGGCCTGGGCCACGGAGTCATGCAGCTCGCGTGCCAGACGGTTGCGCTCCTCGGCTGCGGCCAGCATTTTCGCCTGTTCAAACAGCCGGGCGTCTTCGATCAATTGTGCAATATCGGTGGAAAAGATGCTGAGCAGGTTGGCTTCCTCATCCGTGATGGTCTTTTCTGCCTCGTGCATTTCCAGTCCCAGGAAACCCAGGACATGCTCACGTACCTGCAGTGGCACGAACAGAATGCTCTGCAGATTTGAGTGCTGGATGTGAATCCCCATTGGCCCATTAAGAGTGCTGAACTCCTCCTGCGAGATCATGATGTAGCTTCCCGGCTCAAGTTCGGAAGTCGACTGGAATCTTTCCGGAAGTGAAGTGGATGAGCCAATCAGATCCGGCTGAAGCTCGGAGCCGGAGTGCGCCAGGACCTTCAGCTGTCGATTGTCGGCATCCAGCTCGGCAATAAAGGCATCCTGGTTATCGAAAAGGTGCCTGATGATCTCCACGATCCGGATGTGGATCTGTGAAAAATCTGCCGAGTGGGCGATCATTTGGTTCACGAGATTGACTGCTGCCAGCCATTCAAGGTGCAGACGCAATTCCTTGTTCGCCGCATTGACTTCTGCGGTTCTTTGCTCCACCAGCGACTCGAGCATCTGGCGGTATTGGGCCAGCTCGGCCTCTATCTGCCTGCGCTCGGTGATGTCCTGGAACACCACAACGGTTGATTCAACATTTCCGGCTTCGTTCGTGATCGGGCTGGCCCACATCTCCAGGGGTACAAGTTTGTCCTGCTTGTGGATTTCGATATCATCCGCAAATGCCGGGTTGCCTTTCAAGGCATGGTAGACAGGAAAATTTTCAACCGGGTATAGCTTATGACTCCCCGTCATCTTAAGGGAGAAATATTCCAATGCCTGTGCCAGGGTCCTGCCTGCTGACAGGTCCGGCTGGATACTCCTGCTGGGATCCCTGAGGATCTCGTACGTGCGCCGGTTGGCATATTTCGCCTTGTAATCCTTTGCGTAAAGGACAACGGCTAGCGGCATGCTATCCAGGATTTGAGATAGCCTTTGCTCACTCTTATGCAGCTCTTGATTGGCATTCTCTGTTTCGGCCTTCAATAAATGGACGCGGTCTGCCAGGGACACCGACCAGAAGATGGCGACCAGCAGGATACCCAGTCGATAGGTATTCTCAGTAAAGAACGTGCTTGGTAAGACTCCCAGGCGAACGAGCAAAACACCCACGACAAGGACAACCAACCCGAACCAGGCAAGCATAAATATCCGGGCAGGGGGGAACTTGCCCCTCACATAATTATAGATTCCCGAAACCCATAACACGATAAATGAGATGATTGTCCAGAACAGCAGTAAAGTAGCAATTTGGCGATAGCTGGTAAATGGGATTAATAGTATCCCGAATACAAAGCCACCGACACTTACCAGCGTGATCCAATGCAATTTGGGAGCCCGCTTCTTTAATTCCAGGAATGAGTCAGCAAACAGGATCATGGAAGACATCATGATGGAATAAAGTACAGGATGGTAATAGGATTTTAGGGAGTATATGCCAGGTATGACATAGGTTTCCAGAAATCCATTATAGGACGCCTCATGAAGGATCATGCCGAAAAGCAGCAATACAATGTAGAAGTAGCTCATCTCCTTCAACGATAAAAGTATGAAAAGGTTATAAAAGAGCAGACCGACCAGGATGCCAAAAAAAATGCCGAAAGAAATTTGTTCCAGGATGGCATTGTTGAAGAAGAGCGTCTGTTGCCATAGGGTCAGATGGAGGGTCATCGATGACCCGCTTTGGAAGCGCATGTAGATGGTGCTTTGTTCCTGGGGAGCAATCTTATAGATAAAAATGGGCCGGGGATAGCGTAACTCTCGCGTGGCTGGGGGTCTTAGTGCTCCACTCTGCTTGATCGAAAAACCTTCGCCGTTTGGCAGGGGAGTATAGAGATCGACATATTGCATGTTGCTGAATGCCACATCGATCAACCAATCATCGGTATTATAGGTATTATTTTTTATATGGAAGCGCACCCAGTAGGCACTGTCGGTAAAGCCGAATACCGGCACTTCAGACGGGCTGGCAAAAAATCGATTGTCGTATGCCGGAGAGGAGACCTCCTCAACGGTTAATGCGCGGGTAGGATCCTCAAGGATCTCCATATGCAGGCCCAGGGGATATTCGCCCTGCTTATCAGTTAATATGACAGGGCCGGCCGCTGACCCGGCCGGGGCTGCATCCCCACGGAAGGCATGAGCAAATATGCCGAGAGCGAACAGGATGAATATCGTGATGGTCGGGAGTAGGCGTCTGTTCATTCTTGTCTTAGTTCAACGATTATTTTCGTCCCCCGGCCTGGAACAGATTCGAACCGGCAGTGAGCACCGAGATGCGCTGCCCGTTCCTGCATATTCCTGAAACCCTGGCCTCCCCCATGTTCGGCGATGGAAGGGTCAAACCCGATGCCGTCATCCTCGATTACCAATCGCAGACAGCCTGCCTCTTCGGTCAGGAGCAATTTGACATTGTTTGCCTGGGCATGTTTGAGCACATTGTTCAGGGCTTCCTGGGCAATGCGATAGAGTTCCTCCTGCTGGTCGATGGAAAGCCGTACGTTCCCCTCCGAGCGGAAGCTGGCCTGGAAGCCGGCCCTGGATTCGACCGCGTCCAGCCGGCTTTGCAGGGCGGCAACCAGTCCAACCTTTTCCAGGATGGGAGGACGCAGCTCGAATATCATCAGACGCATGTCAGACATGGCTTCGCGCGCCAAAAGTGTCAACTCCGCCAGGTGGTTTTCGACCACCTGGGGCCTGTCGGTTTTTAACGCCATGCGGGTGGCGTCGACAAACAGGCTGATGCTGTAGAGCGCCTGGGCGACGGAATCATGAAGATCGCGTGCCAGGCGGTTGCGTTCCTCCATGGTGGCGTTGTCGCCGGCCTGTTTGTAAAGCTGGGCATTATGAATGGCGATGGCGACCTGGTTGGCGTATGCCTGTGATACGGACCGGGACTCAGGAGAATAGTAATCCGGCTCGGAATGCGTCAGGACCAGGCAGCCGATCAGGTCACCCTTGGCCACCAGCGGCAGAATCAGCCAGGACCTCAGGTAATCGAATTGGGAGGCTGGCAGACTGAGTGTCTGTTGAATCGGATCGATCAACCCTTTGTCCGCGTGGAGATCGGGAAGATAGATTGTCTCGCTTCTTTTTAGCAAGGCCTCGACCAGGGTCAGGTCGCTGCTGGGAATTTGATGGACCAGGAGGCGCTGGAACTCCGATGGCCCTCGAATCGTCCTGAACTTCAGGCTGCCCTGCTCGAGAATCAGGATGGCAGCAGCATCGTAGGGCAGGACTTTTCCGAGCTGTTCCATGATCAGGTTAAGTAGATGATCGAGGTCCAGGATGGAAACGATGGATTGGGAGATCTCGAGCAGCGTATAGACCTGGTCATGGGCTGCCATGAGCTCCCTTTCATTCTCCTTGCGTTCGGTGATATCCTGGTTGACGGCAATGGCGCCAATCAATCCATCCTGCTCCGTACTGAGGGGAATGGCAGAGTTGAGGATGAACCGGTGTGTGCCGTCCAGGGCCTCGATCTCCAGCTCCTCGTCCAGGATGATCTCCCCGTTGGCGATGGCGCGACTCGTGGCCGATGTGCCGGGTGTCACTTGTTCGCCGGTGTCCAGGCGCCAGGCCTTATACTTTTCAAACCCCTTCCAATCCACATGTTCGATGCCTGCCCAGATATGTAATGCTTCGGGATTGCCCCGGATGACTCTTGCCTCCTTATCGAGAATCCAAATACCCACAGGAAGGATGTCCAGCACTTTTCGAAGCAAGGCTTCATTGTAGCGCAGCGCCTCCTCTGCAGATTTACGCTCGGATATGTCGACCAGTGATGCAATTAAAGATTCGGAGCCGGGTAGAAAAGTGGAAGTGGCAATGACCGACTTCATCGCCCCTGACTTTTGAACCAGCTGGAACTCGATGCTATAAGGAAGCTGGATCGGATCCTTCCTGACAGCCTCCTGTACCCTCTGTATCCTGGGAAAATCATCCGGAGCAATAATATTAAATGTATCGAAATGATTTTCCAGTTCTTCACGGGAATATCCGGTCAGCTCCACGTATTTGTCATTCACCAGCGTTATATACCCATGTTCGATCAGGGCCATCGCCGTGCCGGTATTCTCAAAGACCGCCCGGTAGCGGGCCTCGGAGAGTCTCAATGCTTGTTCAAACCGGGTGCGCTCGTCGATTTCGCGCTTGAGCCTGCTGTTCGCATCCAACAGCTCCCGGGTGCGCTCTTGCACCAAGGTCTCCAGGTTTTCGTACAGCCTGGCTTTTTCGATCGAGACGGCAGCCTGCCCTGAGAGCAGGCTCACAATCTCAAGCCGGTCTGTTGTGAATGCCCCGGAAGCCAGGTTGTTTTCGAGGTACAGGACACCGATCAGCTGGCCCTGGTTCAGCAGGGGAACGCAAAGAATGGACTTTGGCTGGCGGGTGTGAATATAGACATCCCTGTTAAACTGCCTGGAGGCCGAGGCATCCTCGAGCACCAGAGGCTGCTTGAGATTAATCACATAATGGATGATGGAGATCGGCATGTAGGGTTTGCCAGCCTGGGGTGATAAATATTCCAGAGGGGTGGACTCCATGGAAAAGCCCTGCTCTGGATTGATGGAGCCTTGAATCTTGATAAACCACCGGTCGTTTTGGATCAGGAGGAGCGATCCATTTTGTGCACCGGTATTCTCGATCAGGATCGTCATTAACTTGCGGAGCAGCTCCGGCAGGCTGGTTTCCTTTGCCAATTCCATGGATGCCTTAAGGATGGTATGCAGATCGATGGAGGAGGCAAGCTCATCCTTGGAACGGCTTTTTGTGAGGGGGATATAGTCACGATCCTGGATCTGGGCTTCGGGCGGAAGCCATTCCGGATAGCGAGCGATCAACTCCTCCACCTTCGCCTGCGCTCCCCAGGCCTGGTAGAAGGAATAGGCAATCATCAAGTGATCTTTTGCGGCAGTGAACACTCCTCTTGCCAGGTAAAACTCAGCTGCGAGCTCGGCAGCCAGCGCACTATGGTGGATGTACCCATTTTCCCTCGCCCCATTGATCGCCCGTTCATAGCCCCGGGCCGCCTCTTCATCATGACCCAGGTTACGCGCCAGCTCAGCCTCCACCAATTCCAGCTGGTGGAGGAAGTTCTCTGGCACTAGACCGGCCCATAGACGCAGCAGCTGCAGGTTTTCCTGGACCTTCTCAAGTCGCGTGGATCGCTTGCCCTTCTGTCCGGTAGATAACAGCGCCAGGGAATAGATGAACACATGCAGCGGATAGATCATGTAATTCCGGGCGCCCGTCCTAAACGGTTCCGCGGCAGATGCTGCATCCAATGCCTGCCTGGGTTTGCGGAAAAGGAAGCTCAGAAAGGCCTGGGCTACATACATGTGAAA
Organism: Bacteroidota bacterium; assembly: GCA_050258995.1. Lineage (GTDB taxonomy): Bacteria > Chloroflexota > Anaerolineae > Anaerolineales > Villigracilaceae > Defluviilinea. The sequence goes on along the minus strand of JBLMZU010000679.1, from coordinate 5,319 downwards.
CAGGTACTGATAATTCTGCCCCTCGGCAGCGAGCACATTTGCTTCCTCTTCGTGGAAGATCTCCCCAGTGACTTTTTGAGGATGAGGACTTTCGCCCAGCAGATTGAGCACGACTTGCGCCCAGATTCTCATCCTTTGTGTAAAGCTTACATTTTTCAAATACTCGAGTCGCTGCAGCGCCTCGACCTGCTTTGCCTTCACTTGCTTCACGTTCATCCCGGTGAACAGGTTGACCTCGGTCGCCACATCCTGCATGTTAATGGCATACCAGACGATGCCGGCATCAAAAGCGGGTTGGACACTTTGGTACAGGGGCTCGATACTTTCTCTCGCAGGTCTCCACCAGTGATGGATCAATCCATAGTAGACATACCGGACGTTATACAAATTCTTGGAAGGGCCTTCTTTTTCGGCCAGCTCCAGAGCCATTCTGCCCAGCTGGCAGCCCTGTTCTATTTGCTCAAATTTACTGAGCAGTAGGATGACCGCCGCGGTTACATATAGATAGGAGGCCGTGGGAGGATTCCCAAATCTGGAATAAAGATCCAGATAGAAATAAACGATTTTCTCCAATCGAGGATCGCCACTGGCATAGCCGGCAGAGATGATAAGCACATCCATGCGGGAGATGGCAAGCGCGCGGGGATCGGTCATCGGAGGCAGTTGAATGGCCTGCTCCGGTACAAGCGGAACAGTTTCTATGCTCTCCAGGTCGAACCCCAACATCTGAATGACCGTGAGCCCGAGCTCAAGAACCCGGTCGATCCGGGTCTGGAGAATATAAATATCCATGAGGATGGTGATCAGGCTTGCCTTATCCAAAGAGTCATAGGCATGTGCTTCTGCCACCAGAATGAGCGATTCGGCACGCTCCAGATCGCCATTCAGAAAAGCAACCTCCCCGGCAGCTATATATAATCTCAGCGCCAGGGCGTGCTGATCTTCCCAGCTATTTGCCGGGAGCAACTGCATGCCAAAAGCCAGATATTGCCAGGCGGTATCAAAGGCTGCCGAGGCGCGTGCCTGGTCGCTTGCCATCAGGTTTAATCGCACAGTCTTGATCGCCTCGGTTGGATCGGTGATCAAACGGCTGCCTGTATTCAGGTGATCCACGATGGTGATCAGGCTTGCCTGCACATCTTCCTGACCCGTCTGTTCTGCATTTTCCAGCAGCAGCCGGCCGATTTTAAGGGAAGCCTCCAGGACCTGCTGTCCATCCAGCGTGGCGATGGCTGCCTGTTGTATACGGTCGTGCTGGAACTCGAAGAGGATATGCCCCTGGAGCATGCCTGGGAGCAATTCACCTTCCCTCGTCCAGGAGCCGGGCCCCGTATTACTGGCAAGAGCACGATAACTTTCATCGAGTGGGGAAATAAAGCCTTCCAGCATGGCCCGCCAGAGTCCCAGAGCCAGATCGCTGGCGTTCTCAAGGCCAAAGATGAGCAGCAGGTTTGCTGCATCGAATCGCCTGCCGATTAATGCCGCATGCTGCAATACCTTTTGCGTGACCGCGTCCAGGTTGACAATCTCATGGATAAAAAAATCAAGGGCATTGTTTGCAATGCCATACTCGTCAATCCGGTTCGAATCCCAATGCCAATTTTGCTCCTCGGGATAAAAGACCAGCAATTTATCCCTATATAAGGACTTGAGGAACTCAATCGTGTAATAGGGATTTCCCTCAGTCCTTTGATACACCAGGGAGGACAATTCAGAGATTTCAGCAGGATGGGAGGCAAGGGTAGCTGCTATGAATTTTTGAATCAACGATAGTCTAAGATTTTGCAGCCGGATGTGGAGGGTGTGCCCCTGGATCGTTCTTAGATCCTCCAGCAGGCTGCGAACGGGATGATCCGGGCTCAATTCCCCGTCCCGGAACGCTCCCACGATCAGCAGGTTTTGGATGGCGGGAGTGGAGAAGATGCTTCTCCAAAGCAGGACCGAATCTGAGCTAATCCACTGCAGATCATCCAGGAACACGACGACATGATGGGCCGGCAGGCAGATCGCCTGGAAAAAACGGACCACCACCTGGTGAAATCGTGGGCGTATCGAATCGCTACTCACCGGTTCAACCGCAGGCTGAGAACCGATAATGGTTTCGAGCTCGGGGCACAGATCGATCAGGAGCTGTCCATCCGGAGCGAGAGCCACCTGAAGTCTCTCCTGCCATTCTTTAAAGGAAGAAGCCGGTTCAGAGAGGATCAGCCGGCAGAACTCAGTCAACAGATCGATCAGGAGTGGATAGACTTCAAGATGCCGCGCCTGGTCGGCCTTGGCAGAAAGAAAGATACCCTTATGCTCGGTGACCGGGCGGATGAGCTGGTTGACGAGGGTTGTTTTTCCAACGCCTGCTTCTCCACTGACCAGCACCATTTCCTTTGGTCCCTGGATCGTCCTTTGAAAGGCCTGCAAGAGCTTTTCGGTCTCCTCCTGCCTGCCAAACACGACCTGTGGGATATTGAGCTCCGCAGGTCGATCGGACTGTCCCGGGATGAACATTGACATGGATGAATCCTCATCCAGAGTTCCTTGGAGAATGGACAGGCAGTGGCGCAGATCCTCTCCCAGGGCGGCCGGAGTCTGGTAACGGTCCTCAGCGTTCTTCGCCAGGAGTTTAAACAGGATGGCAGAAAGGATCTGGAAGGCAACAGGTGATGCACGCCAGGGTACCACCCGGGTGTCTGGTGGATCGGGCAGGATGGCGAGGTGGGCGTGGACAAGCTCCAGAGGAGACTTTCCAACAAAGGGAGGCGACCCGGTCAGCAGCTCATAGAGTGTGGCTCCCAGGGAATAGTAATCCGTACGGTAATCCACGCTGCGGTTCATGCGCCCGGTCTGCTCGGGAGAGGTGTAGGTTAATAATTCAGCCAGCTTGTATGGGCTCTCGAAAGGCACTTTTTCCATGGAGACCAGGGAGGCATAACTAAAGTTGGTCAGCCAGACATGCCGGGTAACCGGGTTGTAAAAGATGTTGGACGGAGTGATGTGCTTATGGATGACCTGATGAGAATGGATCCCTTCCAGGATCCTCACCAGCTGGAGTGCCAGGGAGAGAAATTCCTCCGGCTCCATACGGCCCGCGATCTCCAGTCTGTCGATGGATTGCCCCCCCTGGTCATCCAGCACGATCATCCACCACTGCTGCTGGTTTTCCAGCGCATACACTTTTTCCACCCCGGGCACATCCAGAAGGCGCAGGGTTTCAAACTCCTGCCATAAGGGAGCAAGTTGCGGGGGAGCAGGAGCCGCCTGGTTGAGAACTTTGATCAGGACGGGGGCATGATCGGTCGAGCGCCGACCGCGGTAAACCTTGAAGGTCGGGTTCTCGGACAACTTTTCCTGGACTTCATAACCAGGCACTTCAAACAGCACCGTTCCTTCATTGCGATGCTCTACATTGACGACGTTATCATTGGGCATGGTGTGTACAAATCTTATCACAAATCCCTGGAAAACTGGATTTGTGGAGCACCGGAATCCTGTTTGTTGAGGCATGCATTAGCATTTGTTGAGGGCCTGAAATAAATCGATAGCTTTTCATCCTCGGGAAATCAACATAAGAATGTAGACGGAGGGGGATGCATCCATTATCCTAATAATATGAGAACCCATAAAATTTTGAAAACTTGGCTACTTAGCTTAACCCTGATCCTGACCGTGGCCTTGCTGTTCCCGGCTCCCGCCTTTGCCCAGGGAATCTCAGTGAAGGACACCGTGAAGGAGGGGGAAGTCGTGGATCATAACTTGATCCTTTCCGGCCCGACCGTCACAATGGATGGAAAGGTCGAGGGAGACCTGCTGGCCATCGGAGATAAAATAACGATCAATGGTGAAGTCGATGGGAACCTGGTCGTTGCCGGGAACCAGGTTGTTCTCAATGGTCCCGTGTCTGGCAGCGTCTACATTGGAGCCGCGACCCTGATGGTAGGACCCGAGGCAAGCGTTGGGCGGGACGTTTCCTATATTGGGGGCATGTTCGAGACCGATCAGACATCCACGATCAAGCGCGATCTGAACATGGTCAGTCTGGACTCAAAGATGGCAGGAAGCACGGGCAGGCAGGTGAATGCCCTTGTCGGTCCTCTGCGGGTGGGCATGGTCATCTATGATTTCCTGAAGAACCAGGGCCTGCTTCCCAAAACCACGGGTATGGATTTCCATTATGCGCCGGGCACCTCGGCCCTCGGTTCCAGCCTGACTTATCAGGCACTGGGACCGCTCGTCCTGATCTCCTCGCATGCAAGCCGAGTGGACAGCCAGCCTCAGGCGGCTGCCTCCAGCACCGAGCAGTGGCAGATCTGGGGCATTGCCCTGCTCAGAAACATGGCGGCCCTTCTCATTGTAGGCCTTCTGATCGTCTGGCTGCTCCCGGCACAGCTTATCTTCGCCAGTGAGCAGACGCGGACGCATCCCTGGCGATCGCTGCTGAGCGGCTTGCTGATCCTCCTGTTGGGCTGGCTGGTTGCCCTGATCGCGCTTTTACTTTTCCTGGCCCTGGCCTTCTTCCTCTTCTGGGCATCCCTGCCCAACCTCGGATTTTTGGTCGGGTCGATGGGTGTGCTGGCGGTCGGTCTGGCCGCTGTCATCTTCTGGCTGTCGATCGTCTATTTCAGCAAGGTCATCGTCGCATTCTGGTTCGGCAGACTGTTGTTCAAGCGCTTCCTGCCGAAATATCAGCAGAGCTCGGTATGGGCACTGGTCGCCGGCGTGGTCCTGTTTGCCTTGATCGTCTCCATTCCCTATCTGGGCTGGTTCGTTTCCGTGATCGCAACCATGTTCGGCCTGGGCGCGTTGTGGGCGGTCGCTTTCCCGCGCAAGGTGGCGGAGGATGAAGTTGTGGCCGTGCCGGAAGTTGCTGGCGTGGGACTGCATTAAGTACTTGGTTGGAGGTTCCCCTGGGTCTGGCCCCTTGCCGGACATCCCCCAAGAGAACCGGATGGCATAACCAAAACGATAAGAACATTGTAGAGGCCCGTCATGGCGTTCGGTCCTATTGATTTAATTGTCCTTGAGTTCAAAAGTAAAAAATTCAATGAGGAGATCATTGCAAGCGTGGTTGATCTTGTCTCGCAGGAGACCATCCGGATTCTTGACCTGGTGATCCTTTGCAAGGATGAACAAGGCGTGGTCTTTGTGCATGAGCTCAAGGAACTTGACCCTTCGGATCGGGCCCTGCTCGAGCCTTTGCGTGCGGAGATCAGCGGGATGATCACGGCTGATGATATTCATACGATCGGCGGGAAACTTAAGGAGAATACCACCGCTGCGATCATGCTCTTCGAAAACCTGTGGGTGATCCGGCTCAGGCAGGATGTG
>JBLMZU010000678.1:0-3063 GCA_050258995.1 Bacteroidota bacterium | reverse complement strand
TTGGCTCGGATGCGCATGCCGCGTTCGAAGTCGGTCGTTCGGTCCTGAAACTGGAGCCTTTCGAGGGACCGGATGGATTACGCCGGGTCATCCGCGCCGGCGTACAGGTCACCAGATGGTCCCCACCCTGGATCCACTTAACCTCCCGCTACGCAACTGTAACCAAGAGACTCAAAACCCGGTCTTGACATGCCATCTTAGACATGATAATCTTGCGTGCGTCGCGCCCGGTTCGTGGCGCCGCGGCGCCATGTACGGGCAAAAATTTTTAATTTCAGCAGGAGAAATGTAAGATGTCAGAACGCTATGTTGGAACCGTTAAGTGGTTCAATGCTACCAAGGGCTATGGCTTCATTGGTCGCGATGGTGGCGATGATGTATTTGTCCACTTCACCGCTATTCAGACAGATGGCTATCGCAAGCTCGAAGCCGAACAGAAAGTCGAGTTTTCCGTCGAGGAAGGCCCCAAGGGCTTGCAAGCTGCCAATGTAGTGCCCCTATCGTAAGACTGCATCTAGTTTTGCGAATCAGACAGAGTCGCCGTGAGGCGGCTCTGTTTTTTTATCCCTTTAAAGGTCCGAAAGAATCCGATTGCCTCTCAATCTGGCTGATGCTCAAATCGTGACAGAATAGTGACTTTTTTCCTTCCTGAATTCCTTATAATAAAGACATCTATTGTTGAGACATGCGGAATACCCGTAACCTTTTCTTGGAGGGTCGACTGTATATACATGGGACTCATGAGCTTATTCAAACGAGATATAAGTCGTCACGCGATCCTGGCGGAGGGACAGGTGGTACCGGACCCAGCGCGTTGCGTGCAATGCGGGATCTGTACTTATAATTGCCCGATCGGCATCGATGTCCGTGCCCATGCCTGGAGAGGGGAGCCGGTCAGACACAGCCAATGCCTGACATGCGGCGAGTGTGTGGCGCGCTGTCCGCGCGGAGTTCTGCGCTTCGAACAAACGGACCTTTTCCGAAGACTGGACGAATGAGATACCTAGTGATCGGTGCCGGCGTAGCCGGCCTGGCTGCAATGGAGGCGATCCGCTCGCTGGACCGGGATGGCGAACTGGTACTGGTGGGTGACGATCCGCATGGCTTTTACTCACGTCCCGGGCTTGCTTACCTCCTGACGGGGGAGCTTCATGATAAGGCGTTATTCCCACGGACAGCGGCAGACTACAAACGGCTGAACTTTCGCTACGTGCGAGGGCGTGTGACCGGGATCCGGCGGGATATTTCCTCCCTGGAGCTGGACAGCCTGAATGGGCTCTTGTATGACAGATTGTTGATCGCCGTCGGCGCCCAGGCCCTGCCTCTCGACGTGCCAGGGGCAAGCCTGGAGGGCGTACTCAAGCTCGACAACCTGGAGGATGCCAGACGCATTCTCAAGCTTGCGCATCGCGGCCGTACGGCGATCGTTATCGGCGGCGGCATCACAGCCCTCGAACTGGTGGAGGGACTGCGGGCGCGCGGCATGAAGGTCCATTATTTGTTGCGCGGCGACCGCTACTGGAGCAATGTTCTGGACGCACAGGAATCCAGGATCGTGGAGGCGCGTCTGCATGAGGAAGGCGTGAGCCTCCACTACCACGCCGGGCTGGCCGAAGTGACCGGCAGGAAAGGGCGCGTTCACGCGGTCCGCCTATCGAGCGGACAAACGCTGAAATGCGACCTGCTTGCGTATGCCATTGGGATCCGTCCGCGCACCGAGCTCGCGAAACAATCTGGTCTGGCCGTCGACCGGGGTATTCTTGTCGATGAATATTTACAGACCAACGATGAAAACATCTTTGCCGCCGGGGATGTTGCCCAGGTCCATGATCCTCTGTCCGGCAGGTCCGTCCTGGACAGTTTGTGGAACCCGGCGCGCCAGCAGGGGTATACCGCCGGCTTGAATATGGCCGGGAAGCGGACCCCCTATACAAGGGCCGCGTCGTTCAACGTGACGCGTCTCGCCGGGCTGACGACCACCATCATCGGCGCGGTGGGTGGTGGACGGGATGACGACCTGGTCGGCATCGCCCGCGGCGACAGCGAGACCTGGCGCGAGCTGCCTGACGCGGCCCTCGCCCAGTCCGGGTTCGAGGTGAATCGAGTTCGTGTGATGGTCGGAGGCAATACCGTGCTGGGCGCGATCGTCATGGGCGACCAGAAATTGTCACTGCCCCTGGAGAGGATCATTTCCGACAAAGTCGACATCTCGCCGATCCGCGAGCGGCTCCTGGCCCCGGATGCGAAGGTCGCCGACCTGATCGCAGAGTTTTGGATGAACTGGAAATCCAACAAGCAGCAAAGCACGGCATAAATCTGTCGCGGAGGGAGTATGCTTCGAGGCTATAAAGAGCTCTGGCTGGCATTGCTGGCCATGCTCCTCATCACCGGGTTATATGGGGCGGTTGTCGTTGCCACCAGGGAGCTCCCTCCTGCCTACGAGCTCTTTGGCCACGGCATCGGGATTCTCGGCTTTATTCTCATGCTGATGACCGAGACCCTGTACAGTTTGCGCAAACGGAGCCGCAGCGTAAAGTGGGGGAAAATGTCCACCTGGCTGCAGTCGCATATCTTCATGGGCCTGGTCGGTCCCTTCATGGTCCTGCTGCACTCCTCCTGGAAGTTCAACGGCCTGGCAGGCGTGACCATGCTCCTGACAATCATCATTGTGGTGAGCGGATTTATCGGCCGCTACATCTTCACCCGCATCCCGCGTACGATGGATGGGCTCGAGATAGAGGGGACGATGTCGCAGGAAGCTCTCAAGCATGCTCGCCGCCTGATGGCGCTCTGGCACACGATCCATATCCCAATTGGGATGGCGTTGTTTGTTTCTGCATTTGTGCACATTGGCGCGGCGCTTTACTATGCCACGCTTCTAAAGTAGGGGAGGCGAGATGAGAAACAAACGTCTTGGCTGCCTGACAGGTACCGGCCTGATCGCAGCGCTGATCACCGCCCTGGCGATCGCAGGGTATGCATATGCGCGCGGCGGCCTGATGTACAGCCCGGGCCCGTTGAGCGCGCAGGGTGGGGAGACGCTGGGTGGCGTCACATCCCACG